>NZ_JAYUPA010000337.1:0-5257 GCF_043760365.1 Armatimonas sp. | reverse complement strand
GCCGCGACTCACCGGGCGCAAAGCCCTCGGTGTCCACGGCCTCCGCCTCGATGAGCGTGATATTGGTGGTCTGGCGGTCGCCGACAATGCCGCTGTCTTTGACAAGCCGCGCCGACGCGACAGACTGCATTGGAGCCCAGGACTCGGATGCGATATGGATGGAACGAATCATGATATTAGACCAGCTCGCCGATGTGGCGACCTCCACGGGAGAGGGTGATGCGGACGCCTTCAGGGGACGTGATGGACTGAGTGTAGTCAATGCCGAGGCACTGGTAGATTGTTGCCGCTAAGTCTTCAGGCTTGACGGGGCGCTCGGCGGGCTCAAAACCTTTGGTATCCGACGAGCCGACGACCACACCGCCCTTCACGCCACCGCCTGCCACCAGTACCGAGAAACAGCGGGCGTGGTGATCCCGGCCCCCGTCGCGGTTCACAATCGGGGTGCGCCCAAACTCACTCATGACAATCACCATCGTGGTTTTAAGTAAACCGCGCTGCTGCAAGTCCTCAATAAACGCGGCGACGCCTTTATCGAAAGTCGGCAGGAGATTTCTTGAGAGATTATTAAATGCGTTGTTATGCGTATCCCAGCCGCCTGACGAGACCGTCACAAAGCGCACGCCGCCCTCCACCAAGCGCCGTGCCAGCAGCAAGCTCTGCCCGAGCTGCGTGCGTCCATAGGCATCGCGCACTTTTGCGGGCTCTTTGCTGACATCAAACGACGCGCGCGCCTCAGCCGACGAGAGCAGGCCATACGCTCGGTTATAGAAAGAGTTGACAGCCTTGGCGCGATCCGAGCCCTTCTCGAAACGCGAAAACGCCGAGTCCACGGACTCACGCAGGGTCTTGCGGCGGTCCATGCGCTCCAGAGTCATGCCCTGGGGTAAGTCTAAATCGCGCACGCGGAAGCCGCCGTTGTTGGGATCGCCGCCCGGCGCGAACGGATCGAGCGCCGCACCGAGAAACCCCGCACCGCCGTACTGAATCTGGCCGGGAACCGCGATATAAGGCGGAAGCGCGGATTTCGTGGGCAGGAACTTGGCCGCTACGGAGCCGTAGCTGGGAACCCCGAAGCCGGGTAGGGGCTGGAACCCCGTCAACATGTAGTGGGTGCCACGCTCGTGGGCCGCCTCGCCCGTGGTCATGGAGCGGATCAGCGAGAACTTATCCGCCTGCGCAGCAAGCAGCGGCAGGTGCTCCGAGAGCTGCATCCCGTCGGCCTTGGTGTTGATCGGGTTGAACTGACCGCGAATCTCCACAGGGGCATCGGGCTTGAGATCAAAGGTATCTAAGTGGCTGGCACCCCCCCCCAGCCAGATAATCACGGCGGACTGCGCCGTCGCGCCTTGCAGGCCCGCTGCCTGGGATTCCTCGGCCTCAAACAGATCGGTCATGCTGAGACCCAGCAAGGCTCCGGCTTTGAGGCCAGTGCTGAGAAAACTACGTCGAGAGAGTGCGTTGTATTCCGTACACGCGTTCGGGTCCGTTGGCTCCGCCATGGTGTTTTGTCCTCTACTCTGAAATTCGGTTCATTGTAACATTAATCAGTAGGTACAATCAAGCCATGAATCTGCCAACACTCACGGATCGAATTGGCGCGACGCCGCTGGTCTTACTGCCCTCACCCAACCCCGACATCCCTATTCTCGGGAAGATGGAGGGCAACAACCCCGGCGGGAGCGTGAAAGATAGGCCCGCGTGGTCCATGATCCGGCGTGCCGAGGAGCGGGGCGAGCTGAAGCCCGGAGTGACGTTGATCGAGCCTACCAGTGGCAATACCGGGATTGCGCTGGCGATGATCGCCGCCGCTCGTGGCTATAAATTGGAGCTGGTCATGCCCGCCAATAGTACGGCGGAGCGGGTACAGACCATGCGGGCGCTGGGGGCAAAAGTCGTGCTGACCCCGGCGGCAGGCGGGATGGAAGGCACGATTGACTTCGCCCATGCACGGATGGCAGCGAACCCCGGTGTTTACTTGATGCTCAATCAGTTCGCCAACCCGGACAACTGGCGTGCACACTACGAGACCACTGGCCCCGAAATCTGGCAGGACACGGAGCAGAAAATCACGCACTTTGTGTCGGCGATGGGCACTACGGGAACCATCATGGGGGTCTCGCGTTACTTGAAAGAGCAAAACGCAGCGGTTCAGATCGTCGGCTGTCAGCCCACGCCCGGCTCACGCATCCCCGGAATTCGCCGCTGGGCTCCTGAGTATCTTCCGAAGATCTTCGAACGCGAGCGCGTAGACCGGGTTGTTGACATTGAGCAAGGAATCGCCGAGTCCACCGCGCGCACCCTCGCGGCCACCACGGGGATTTTTACGGGCGTCTCGGCGGCAGGGGCACTCTGGGCGGCGCAGCAAGTGGCAAGCGAGCTGGCTAAAGAAGGCAAAAAGGGCCTGATCGTGACGATTCTCTGTGACCGGGGCGACCGCTATCTCTCGTCGGACTTATTCGCTGATGGCCACCCAGAGCTGGGCGAGCTGGAGGTGATTTCATGAGCACGGTCACTATCACCTTGGAGCGTGTGGGGCCGTGTGTCTACGATGCCACCGATGCGCTGGGCAACACCCTGCGCCTGGCGGGCTCTGCCGAGCTGGATCAGCAGATTCGCGAGCGCCTCCCCGACCCGAGTGTCTTTTTGGAGAGACTGCCGCCTCTGGAAAACTCTGGCCCCGGATTCCGGCCTATGGCGCTCTTGTTGATCTCACTGGCGGGCTGTAGCGCACTCGATCTGGGCCTGATTCTCGCGCGGCAGCGGCAAGATGTCCGTGGGCTAACCATCGTTGCAGAAGGCACCCGCGCCGACGCCACGCCCGCACCCTACACACAC
Source organism: Armatimonas sp. (assembly GCF_043760365.1). GTDB lineage: Bacteria > Armatimonadota > Armatimonadia > Armatimonadales > Armatimonadaceae > Armatimonas. Next base: position 2,419 of record NZ_JAYUPA010000337.1, on the reverse strand, counting down.
GTCACCCTGACATTCACCGTCCGTGGCCCCGTGGACCCCGTGGCACTTTCCCGCGCCGCCGAGCTCGCCGTGCGAAAGTACTGCTCCGTCGCCGACACGCTCAAGCCCGAGATCACGGTGGTGACGCGAGTCGCGGAGCCGGTGGCATGAAACGCCGTGTACCGCTCGCGCTGCAAGTGCTTATTGGGGTGGCTCTAGGGATCGTGCTGGGAGTGACTGCTGGCAAAGGCGAGCTAACCGAGACTCTCGGGGCGATTGGCATCCTCTCGATCAAGGCACTACGGGCGCTCGCGGTGCCGCTGGTGTTCTTCGCCATTTTGGATGCGTTTGTCCGAACCCGGATCGAGGCGAAGAAGTTCGGGCGATTGATGCTGATCTGCCTGATCAATGTTTCCGTGGCGATGGTGATCGGACTGACACTGCTCAATGTCTTCCAGCCCGGCAAGCTCTGGCGCGGCAAACTTGAGACACTCATTGCGCAGACACACGCCAAAGCCACGGAGGCAAAGAAATCCGAGGATCCCGAAGCGCCCGGCGCAACTCTGGAACTTCTGCCCAATGTCAGCTACTACGTCCCCTCGTCGCTGGTGCGGCCCTTTGTCTACAATAACCTAATTTCCGTGGTGCTATTGGCGCTGCTCATTGGGGCTGCGATCCGAAAAGTGCGCTCCGAGCAAGAAGCGCTTAGCGAATCAACAGAGCAAAGCATTCGGACCATTGAGGGCTTTATTGCTGCCGCATACCAAGTGCTGTTGGTGATGCTAGAGTGGATCGTACGCACCGTGCCCTACGCTGTCTTCGGCACCGTGGCAAAGGTGGTTGGGGCGTCGGGGATTGGGGTATTTGCCCTGCTCTGGGTCTTTTTGCTCGTCGCGCTCACCGGCCTGGCACTCCATAGTTTAGTGTACTACCCGGCGATTGCTTATTTCTGGGGAAAGAAATCCCCAAAGGTCTATCTCGGGCAAGGCGCGGATGCAATTCTCACGGGGCTCTCAACTAACTCCAGCCTGGCGTCGGTGCCCATCACACTCAAGTGTTTGGAGAAGATGGGGGTCTCGACATCATCGGCGCGCCTCGCGGCGTGCGTGGGCACCAACCTCAACAACGATGGCATCACGCTCTACGAGGCGATGGCGGCGCTCTTTCTGGCGCAGGCACTGGGCAAAGATCTCTCGCTCGTGGCACAGTTTCAGGTCGTGCTTGCCTCCATTATGGCCGGTGCCGGAATCGCTGGAATCCCCGAGGCGGGGCTGATCGTCCTGCCGCTCGTGCTCAGCACCGCTGGGCTCTCCGCCGAGACTATCGCCGTCGCGCTGCCGCTACTCATTCCCGTGGACTGGATCATCGCCCGCGCCCGCTCTGGGGTCAATGTGATGAGTGATATGCTTGTCGCGATCTTGCTCGATGTCGGGCAAAAGTCCACTGACGAGTAATGACCGAGCTGCTACGACTTCGTCTGCCCACCGACAGCGCCTTTGTGAGCGTTGCACGGGAGGCGGTTGTTTCTGTGGCACGCAAGCTCCGCTTTCCCGAGGCGGAGCGTGAGGCACTTCGGCTGGCGGTGGGCGAGGCGTGCAACAATACGGTGGAGCATGGCGATGAGCGCGGAATGCTGACGTTGCGTTGCCTGCATGACTACGAGTTTCTGATTGTGGAAGTGAGTAATGCGGGAGAGGGCGCACTGCCTAGCTCTCCTGCCGCGATGCCGGATGCCAGCGCGGAAGGCGGGCGTGGCCGTGCGCTCATGGAAGCCCTCACCGATAGCGTGGAATATCTTGTCGGGGAGGGGGAGACCACGGTGCGCCTCAAAAAGCGCCTCCCGCTCTCGTGAAAGTCCTGCGCGAAATACCAGGATTTCAGATTTTAGCCCCTTTTGCCGAAAATTACCCTCCAGAGATACCCCCAATTTGTCGAAAACTAATTTGACAGAGTGAGCTAAACGAGACATCAAGTGAGCTTGCAGTGTCATGGCAGGATGCCAGCCGGAGGGGAGTCTGTTCCTAAAGACAGAGGACACTACCGGTCTTTCACGGAGGATCTTTATTATGTCAATGGTTGTCAACTTCAACGCTGCCGCTACTAATGCGCAGCGCAATCTGGGTCAGACGAGCAAGAGCCTGAATCAGTCTATTCAGCGTCTCTCCAGTGGACTTCGTGTCAACAGCGCCTCCGACGATCCGGCAGGTCTGGTTATCTCGGAGCAGATGCGCTCCAAGGCGGACGGTCTTGGCCAGGCGATCAAGAACAGCAACGACGGCATCAATCTCATCAAGACAGCGGAAGGCGCTTTGAATGAGGTGCACAACCTCCTTCGTCAGATGCGTACTCTTGCGGTTCATGCTGCCAACGCCGGTGTGAACAGTGCGGATGATCTTGCTGCGGATCAAGCGGCCAACGATGCGGCTGCTCTGTCCATCAC
>NZ_JAYUPA010000336.1:0-1882 GCF_043760365.1 Armatimonas sp. | reverse complement strand
AGAAGCTGCATGTTGTCTACAATGGCATTGATCTCGCGGGCTACACCGTGCGCTCCGCCCCCCCCAAAGACCTTACCCTGGGCTACCTCGCCCGGATGTATGAGCCCAAGGGTCTGGGAACCCTGATCGAGGCGTTTCTCTTGCTCGCCCCACGCCTGCCACAGCTCAAGCTCGCGGTCGCGGGAGCGCAGGTGGGCTACGATCCGACCTATGTGGCGCAGCTCACGCAGAAACTTACGGCGGCAGGGCTTGCCCCGCGCGTGAGCTGGCATCCTAATATCAGTCGCGACGAAAAAATCCGATTTCTTCGGAGCCTCACCGCCCTCTCCGTCCCAGCCACCTACGGCGAGTCGTTCGGGCTCTACGTGATCGAGGCGCTCGCCGCAGGGGTTCCCGTCGTCCAGCCGCGCCACGGTGGATTCCCCGAGATTCTCGCGCAGACCGGCGGCGGAGTTCTCTACGACCCGCTCACTCCCACCGCCCTGGCCGATGCCCTCGAAACGCTCCTCTCCGACCCACAAGCAGCGTTTGAACTCGGTGCCCAGGGCCAAAAAGCCGTCTTTGCGCATTTCAGCGTAGAGGCGATGGCGGAGGGTGTCGAGAAGGTGCTACACTAAATTTATGGCAGTCCTCGAAATCACCGAAGAGCAGATTATCAAAGTCCTAGAGCAGCTCCTCCCTGAGCAACGAGAACGGATTCTCCATCGCTTCACGAGTGACGGCTTTGAACCCGTCTCCTATTCAAAGAGACCTGTTTTTGGTAGTGGGAAAAAAGATATCATCAGTATCGTCGATGATTTCGACGCATCTCTTGAAGATTTTACCGAGTACATGTAATGCGATTACTTTTAGATACACATGCCTTGCTCTGGTATATCTGGGGTGATTCAAGTCTTACAGCAATTGCTAGAAAAACGATTGAAGATCCTCATAACATAATCTATGTCAGCACCGCGAGTCAATGGGAAATCACTGTAAAATACAGCCTAGGAAAACTAATTCTGAATCTTTCGTTACCTGATTTTCTCGCAAAACGAATAGATGGAAATGGCTTTTTAACTCTTCCTATAGAACACACTCACTTACTCACTCTTCCTTCTCTTTCCATGCATCATCGTGATCCATTTGATCGCATTCTGATAGCACAGAGTATTGCCGAAGTAATGCCTATTATCAGTGCGGATGCGGCATTTGATGCGTACCCCGTGACGCGAATCTGGTAAGTCATGCAGACAGGCACTCGCATTCCCGCAATCCGTCAAGGAAACTATTTGTTTCTTGATGCCCGCGTGGGCGAGCGCCTGGTCGTGCTGTGTCTCGACTCAGGGGCAGGTATCCATGTCCTCACGCCCGAAGCGGCGATCCGACTGGGGCTGCTGTCACCCGATGCAGTGAAGCGCAGTGTCACGGGCACGGCGGCGACAGTGGCGGCCCAGCAGATTCACCTGTCGCGGCTCTCGGTGAGTGGCACGGCACTGGCCACTACTGAGGCGGTCGCGGTGGCGCTGCCTCCCTCGCTCGGCTGCGATGGCCTGCTGGGCTACCCGCTCTTCGCGCAGTTCGTTGTCACCCTAGACTATGCCGCGAGCACGGTCACTCTCAGTGCGCCGGAGGGTTTCACCACGCCCGTGGGTGCGGTATCGCTCCCGCTCAAGCTCGACGGGAATATTCCCCAGACCCAGATAGAGTTAGATGGGCTGGCCTGCTGGGTGGAGTTGGACACCGGTTCGAGCGGCGAGCTGGATATTAATGCACCGTTTGTCGAGACCAACAAGCTGAGGGAGCGCTACGCCAAGCGCATCGCCATGCCGACGGGGCTTGGGGTTGGCGGCGTCAGCTACGGCGAGGCGGCGCGGGCGGAGACACTCCAGATCGGTCCGTA
>NZ_JAYUPA010000335.1:0-1883 GCF_043760365.1 Armatimonas sp. | reverse complement strand
TCCACGTCCTCGCCGCCGTCACTTTTTGCATTAACTGTCAACGGCCCCGTGAGGGCTTGCGCGGTCTGTGGCGTGTTATTAGGCTCCTTCTCCGCAAGCTCAGGCCACTGTCCCACAACCACATAGCCCGGCTCCGAGCTTCCTAGGGGTGTGGCGACCCGAAAGGCATAGCGCCCCGGCGGCAGTCCTGGCGCAAGTGCGAGTGTCGCGGTGAGCTTGCTATCCGGGTTCTTCGCGCCCGCCGCAGGCGTCTCTGGCTTGATCATGGCAACCGTGATGCCTGGATTCTCAAAGAGCAGCGCCGTGCCGTAGCCAATATTCACTCCCGCGATAACACACTCCACGCTCGTGCCACGCTGGCCGCCGGTGGGCACGACGGAGCGCACTTTGGGCCGCAGCGTCTGCGCGGTGGCGGGGAGAGTCAGGAGCAAGGTGCTGATTATGCCCAGGACGGTTAACGTCCGGGCTATGGGACGCATTCGCATGGACGGTAAACGTCCCGCTATGGGGCGCATTCGCGCCGCCTCCTCGTGCCTCGTCGGTAAAAATCGCCGAAGGCGCGGCGGAACGCCCCATAGCCCCTTGATTTCCATGAGGGAACCAAATTTTAGAGAGGCTCTCATTTTGTCGAGAAGCTCCCCTCTAATTTATTGGGATCGAGATTCCAGAGAAAGACCTGGCCATCCCAAGTTCCCGCTGCGAGGCGCTTTTTATCCGGGCTGAAGCGCACGGCGTAGCACCAGTCTTTGGGGTCGCTAAACGTGGCTGTCGTGCCGCCACTGCCCACGTTCCAGATTCGAATGGTTTTGTCCCCCGAGGCCGTCGCGGCGAGCTGCCCATCGGCACTTACCGTGACCGAGAAGATACTCTGCCCGTGGCCACCGAAGTTGCGGACATGGCCGCCACTCTCCGGGGCGATGTTCCAGAGCTTGGCGAGCTTATCCGTGCTGACACTTAAGAGCTGGCCTCCAGGGGTGAAGCACAGATCCGTAACGGGCTCGTCGTGTGCTCCGAGCGAATAGAGACGCTTACCACTGGCGACCTCCCAGATCTTGACACTTTTATCATTGCTAGACGAGGCGAGGAGCTTACCGCTGGGCGAGAACGCCACTCCAGAGACAGCATCAGCGTGATCGCGTAGGGTCTGGCTGAGCTTGCCCGTGGCAGCTTCCCACAGCTTGATGCTACGATCCACGCTTGCGGAGGCAATCAGCTTGCCATCGGGCGAGAACGCGACTCCATGGACGGTGTCGGTATGATCGCCAAACACGAGCGTCTCTTTGCTATCGGGGATGCTCCAGAGTCGCACCTGGCCAATCGCGCCGGACATCCCGCCGCCTGCTGCGAGCCACTTGCCATCCGGAGAGAATGCCAGCGAGCGCACCGTGTCCAGATGCCCACTCCAGGTCTTGAGAACCGTTCGGCTCACCGGGTCACAGAGCAGCACGCGCTGGTAGGTTCCGACGGCCAGGAGCTTACCATCGGGGGAAAATGCCAGTGCATTCACAGGTGCCGCGATGCCGAGAGTCTTACCCACAGGCTTGGGAACGGGCATGACGGTTGCCACTGTTGCCACTTTTACAACTGTGGGAGCTTTTGTACCCGTAATCGCCACCGTGTCCAGCTTCGCTCCCGCATCTATCCAGCGCCGGATGATCTCGATATCGGGCTGCTTCAGCCCCGAGCCGGGCGGCATAATAGGTTTTTGCACTCCGGTGAGCATCCGTACCAGGCGGCTCTGGTCACTCTTGCCGGGGATAATCGCAGCACCCGCCTTCCCGCCTTTCATCAGGGCGGTGTACGAGTCCACGGAAAAGCCTGCTGTGGGAAGCTGGGCGCTATGGCACCCAAGGCAGGCAGTGCGTAAGATCGGGACGACCTCA
>NZ_JAYUPA010000334.1:0-15905 GCF_043760365.1 Armatimonas sp. | reverse complement strand
GCGGCATACTAATGCCCATGAGCAAAGTCAAAAAGCTACTGGCCGTCGGCTGCGGTACCAGCCTGATGGTTCTTGTCGGGCTGGGCGGGATTCTCTGGATTCGTGGCAACGCCGCCCCGGAGTATAAAATCCCCGAGTGGAAGCTGCCGTCGCCCAATGCCTACGACACGCTGGGCGAGGCAAGAAAGCTCGAAGTCAGCAAGTGGGGCCATGCAGCCGTCAATCCCGAGAGCCGCTACGATGAGAAAGCAAAGAAATACACCTACCCGCTAGGGCCACTGGAAGACCGAAAGGCCTTGCTGGAGAAGAACCAGGCCACGATTGCAAAGGTGCGGGAAGCGCTGACCCAGGAGTTCGCCACTCCCCGGAAACCCGGCGATGTCCAGGCACTTGCCGATAACTTTCCCCATTTCGCGGAATTTCGGGAGCTAGCCCGGCTTCTCTTTTTCGCGAGCAAGACCTACGCGGACTTGGGGCAAAACAACGAAGCGAGCCGGTGCGCTTTAGATGCGATAACTCTGGGGGCTCTGATCTCACACCAAAGCCAGCTCATTGGGAATCTGGTAGGCATTGCATGCGAGGCAATCGGGCGAAAAGCACTCTGGGAGCGGGTAGAGGGACTGGATGCAAAGACTACTCGTGCTGCCGCTGCACGTCTGGAAGCACTGGAGCCAACACGCTATTCCTTTGAGAGTGTGCTCCTGAATGAGCGCGACTTCAATCAAGCCTACACCTACGTGAACTTCAAAAATTCCAATGCCTGGCAGTACACATCGACGTACTTTTCCGAAGGCCAGGATGCGGTAACGGCGGAAGATATGAAGGCAGGGGAGGAGCTCGAGAAGCCTGGTGTGCTGGATCGTGCAAAGCTGCTTGGAACTCAGGCATTGCTGACCGGGCAGTTTGTCTGGCACACGAAAAAAGTCATCTTTGCCGAGAGTGGGCGCTACATGACCGAGCTGGCCGCACAGACAAAGCTTCCTTACGATCCTAAACGACCCGGCCCCCACATTCCCACCGACCCGATCAACCAGCTCGTCCTGCCGTTGTTCCAGCAAGCCGGGCAGAAAGACACCGCGACCCGCGTGGAGACGGCTCTGGCGCGAGTCTACCTTGCCCTTCGTGCACATCGCCTAGAAAAAGGCAGCTATCCCGCCACCCTCGCGGAGCTTGTCACTAATGGCTATCTCAAAGCCCTCCCCGACGATCCTTTCGCCCCGCGCTTTGGGCAGACGTTTGGCTACCGGCGTGAGGCGGATAAACTCAAACTCTGGTCGTGCGGCCCCGACGGCGACGACGATCACGGTCGGGCAATTGTGGCAAAGCGCGACGGTGGCACGCCCCGGCGTTTCGTCCAGCTCGGTGACGAGGGCGATATGGTGGCGCGGGTGAACACGTACTGATTCGTCGCTAGGAAATCCAGGCGCCCTCGGGCTGCTCGGGGCGGTAGCTGACGCCCACGTAGCTTCCGACGTACTGATCCTCGGGCAGGACGGGTGTCGTGGAGAGGAACTCGATGGGCTGGCCCCGGTGCGTGGCGAAGCGCACACGGGCATACAGCGCGGCGTCTCTTCCAGCATGAGCAGCGGCGATCTGCACCCCCCAAAGTGAGACTCTCGACATAGAGCACTTATGCAGTCAAGCTGGCGACAAAGTACCGGGTTTATCATGCTAAATCATATTTGTATCGAGTAAAATTGTTTCAACTTCTATATATACATTACCTGGATCTTGCCACCAGGAACCCTTTTGTGTCATTCTAACAAACGAGGAAAGCTGAGGAGCATACCAGTACTTCGTTTTCATTTCTGGATATTGATAATCGCTGTAAATTCCTGAAGTGCCTTCGGATAACCAACAATCAAAACGTCCTAAACGCGTATCCACTGATTCTGAACCAGTCACAGTGAAATCATGTATTCCTTCTTGTACCTCAGAGTCATGAACCTTAAGGGAATAAACTCCTCTGTAACCAATCGACCATTTCCCCGGCAATATTTCTACCCCCTGATTAAGAGGAGCAAAGAATCTACGATCTTCCCTACTTCGCAAAGGACCAAATTGACGTGAAACTAGAAAAACATCCCCATCTTCATTTTGATATAATGTATCTATCATCTCGTTTTTTTCTAAAAATGTTTGCTGAGTATATTTTTTCAGTATTAGTTTGTCTTCAACGGTATATTGTACATCCATATCCCTGTTAAATTTTTCCTTTCTTCCATCCGCATATCTCCATGTTTCTAATACCGAATATTTTATATAATTTTTATCTCTCAAAAGACGTGTTCCGTCTACTAAAGAAAATTTATCCCCCGGTAATGATACTCCGGAGCAACCGTTCAAGAGAACAGCGACTCCTGAAAGTAAGAATTGCTCTCTGGATAAACTGTTATTTTTTTTATTTTTTAAAATCATAGCCATAATTTTTTGGAGTAGTAATCTAAACCTGGATAAATATGATTCTGTAACGTACTTATCCAGGTTTATATAGACATTAAAGTGTCAAGACACCCCAACTGCCAACCATGCAAAAGTCACTTGGTCTGCAACGGTACTGGAGTAACCAAGTTCTATCGCGCTCTTGATAGTTGCAAATGCAAGATCACGGAATGTTGCATTTGGATATAATTTTAGTGTCATAGCTCGATAAAATATTTTTTCTGATGCTTCAATTCCTATGGGTTGAATTATCCGACCATTTAATTGGCCACCATTACATAACAGATAGAAAACCTTGTTAGATATCCCACAGTTGAAATGAATTCCTCCATTATCAATATTTGTATTGATATAAACCCTGTTATTATAATTCACGACTCCATTTGGGTCTAATAAAGGGTTATTGAGATGCCTTATCGATTCTGTCCCTCCAGATCTTCGGCTTTTTTCTCCGAAAAGAAAATTGGGATTGACTGCACTATTTTGATTCGCACTGAAATATTCTATACAGGTTCCGAAAATATCTGCTAGCGATTCACCTATGGCACCGGATTCATTTCTCTTTATTAATTTAGAACTTTTATCTATTACACCATGAGTATACTCATGTCCAATAATATCTAGAGTTGCATGACTACCTGAATATGGAGCAATCCCATTTCCAAGCCTCATAGCCGAACCATCCCATACAGCATCATCAAAGCCGGTTTTATACCGAACTCTTACATCTACCCGCGTTTGATTTCCAATGATTCTTGAACGATAAAATTTAGTTGCATAATATTGGAAAGATTTTTTTAGAGAATAATGCGCTGTCGCGGCAATACTCTCTCCCGATGTGTCAAGATTATTACCGAAAAACAGTATGAGATTTAACGGATCGAAATTGTAATAAGTTTTATCATATTCAAACCAACTACTTCCGCTACCATTATAATCTGTGCCTTTAATAAGCGCTGAATATGCAGTATTATTCGTTGGATCAAAACCTGTGACCGTCGTGCTCAGGAAACTCCTCAATTTGAAACTATTACCACTTTCTTGTACATATCCATAAGTTGATTCATTAACATCTCCATAATAAATCGTTTTTAACGTCGCTGAATAGCTTTGGTGTGCAACATCATCATAATGAAAAATAATAGCACCTGTTGTTGTGTCAATAAAATATTGAGGTCTTTCACAACATGCTGTAGTATCATCATCTATATAAAATGATACCTTCCAGCATAATTTTGCACTTGATCCTATTCCGGGATGGCTAACATTATCAGGTAAAATTACCAACTGTGCTGTAGGGGCTTCTGCAAGTGTGCCAAAATATCCATGAGACATAATTGCTGTTGATACCGCCGAGTTTGAGCTGATACTTGGAATTGTTTGTACGTTATCAACATCATATGTTGTCCCGTATTGTTCTTCCAATGCACCTTGAGGATCAGAGACTGTTACTATATTCCCACCAAAAACTTCAATGCCTACTAATTTTTGCTGGAATTCTGTATGCGTATATCCAATATCATCAATCGTTGATCTTGTAATTTCCAAGTCGACGGGGTTGGATACCGATAGGTTTCTTTGATTATCTACACCTAATATGTTTGTTTTTTTGTTCTTATATACCTTGATTTTATTTTTTATTTTTTTTACAGACTCGCGAGTCCATTCAGGTATTGTATTATTTTCTGATTTATCATATTCATGAATAACCTTCCATTTGCCTGTTGTATTCTGAGCAATCGCACTATTCCCTGTCTGGGAAATTACTAACGTGCTACATAATGCAATGATGAAATTTTTTGTAACATGTCGTCGTTTTGTGTGGCGACATTTCGTCTGGAATTGATCAGAAACTAGATTGCTGATATTAATTATCATTTTACCCACTTATCCTTATTTGTGATGCCTCGTTGACTTTAGAGGCCCCGATGGGAACAAGCGTAACATTATTCTTGATGTTTGTCAAGAAAGCAAAAAAAAGTCCCAGAAAAACTTCTGGGACTTTTTTCTGAGCGAGGTGCTCGATTCTAGTCGTCGTCGCCGCCCTTGCCCTTGCGACCGGACTTGGCCATGATCTCCTCACCGACGTTGCGAGGCACTTCCTCGTAGTGAGAAGGCTCCATCGTCGAGGAGGCCCGGCCGTGGATCATCGAAGGAATAATTCGTTAAACAGGATGATAGGGGCGTTTAAATTCAGAAGTAGTTAAATATTACGTCGAGAATTAGATTTGCTCCAAACTTTTTTGGTGCCATACATACTTTTTTAACGAATTATTCCTTTTGATCGTAGTTGTTTGTTTGCTTCTATGAGAGCTTTCTTTTCATCTCTATTAATTTCAAAAATAGCATTTTCAATGTTTTTGATTGCTTGAATTTCTGGAATTCCAACGATCTGAGGATTATCAGGGAATTTCCAACTTGAATTAGGTATGTCAACTATCAGTGATGAATACGAATAACCATTTTTCAACAGTATTTTGCCATGAAGAGGATTAATAAATAAATATTCTTCGGCATAAAAACTAATACCTTTAATGTTTTTTACTGTATGTTCAGCGTATCCTTTTTCAGATATTTGAGTATTATATATTGATGGATCTCTTAAAAATAGAATGTATCTTGTATTAACGAGCAAAAAAGGATTGCCATATATCTTATAACCAGTTTTAATTTTGTTGCTATCGGTTTGGGATTGCCATGCGAGAGGTCCTCCACTTTGGAGCACTTTTATTTGTTGTGTACCAGTTCCTTTGAGATATTTTTCAACATGTACAGAATACAGTGTATTTTGAAACATATGTGGACTATTAAATGGACTGTGTGAAAATCTTAATATACCTTCAACGTAACACGTTATAATGATGTCATGAGGACGTATCAGGTCTTTAATATTTTCGGGAATGCTTTCGTCACTTCGAGTAATTATGTCTGCTTTGAAATTGGGTGTTAGTGGTGGCAGAAAACGATTTGGTGGGATAGGTATGACCGGTTCAGTAATAATATTTTTGTTATCTGTGTTTTGTTGTTGGAATAATTTCATTGCTTTAGCCTTTACATACGAATATTAGTTTGGATAGTATAATTTGATGACTTCTTTGTCTCTAATCTGTGGATCAATTATTCCCATAACGAAATATCGCACGGGACCGCCTACCATAACTGATTTTGGTACGAATAGACCATAAAAAGGCGAATCATGCCCTAAAGATATTGCATGTCCAAGCTCATGAGTTGCAGTGGATTGAACATGATGACGTTTATCTACAGGAATGAAAATTGAACCATTCGAAACGGTTCCATTCATATTATATTCAGAAAAAATGATCGTTCGAATATCTGTTTCTGAATCATAGTTTACTCTAGCTGGTTCAGGGCTTTCTGGTGGCAAAGAATCATTAGACCATTTGATTTTTGCATCAGCTCCACTCGTAAATGAAGTTCTTTGAACACCATTTAGGTTAAGTGTCCAAGCATTGCGAGAGTTTCCTGTAGTTCCCATTGGTAACCAGGAAGGAGCTTGATCTAAGTAAGGAATAGATATGCTGGGATTAATTTCTGGAAACTCAAGCCCTGGTAATGAAAAAGATGCACTGATCTCATCTGATGGCGTGAATCTCCGAAATATCATGGTAATGAGCTTTTCAACCGGAGGTACTGGGCCATTCGGAGCGACTTCTGGCGACGGTTCCCAATGGGCTGTTACTATGACATTTGTGTTGTCGGAATAATTAAAATTTTTAGCTTTGACTGTAATATAACATCTACCTGTAGAATCAGTTGTTGACTGAGATTCAGATAAATGAATTTTATCACTATCACTTTCTGACACAACAAAATGAACAGTTTCACCGCCTATTCCTTGACCTCCTAATACTACTCTGGCCATTATAGTCATCTCTATAATAGGAAGGCCATCTTTACCACTTGATAAGTGTCCGCTATTTGTATTTTCTTCAGTTAATGCTTCCATACTCCACATTGGTAGGACATATTTTGGAGCATTGTTCGAAAATAAAACAAGAGCTGGTAAGATAAAAGTGAACATCTCTCGTAGAACCTTTCTGTGGCCAAGTATACCTCCCCCTATGTACTTCTGCAAGGGTGTAAATAAAAAAAGCCCCAAGAATTAACTTGGGGCTTTTTGCAGGCACACTATACTGAGACTCTAGTCGTCGTCGCTGCCCTTGCCTTTACGGCCGGACTTTGCCATGATCTCCTCACCGACGTTGCGAGGAACCTCTTCGTAGTGCGAAGGCTCCATCGTCGAGGAGGCGCGGCCCTGAGTCATCGAGCGAAGGTCGCTGATGTAGCCAAACATTTCCGAGAGCGGAATCTTGGCCTTGACGGCGCGAATTCCACCCATCAGGGTCTCTTGCGACTCGATTATTCCACGGCGGCGGTTCAGGTCACCGATCACGTCCCCGAGGTACTGATCGGGCGTGACCGACTCCACCGACATGATGGGCTCCAGGATAATCGGAAGCGCCTTACGCATTCCCGCACTCATCGCCATACGGCCCGCTTCACGAAACGAGATCTCGTCCGAGTCCACGTCGTGGAAGGAACCGTCAATGACAGTCGCTTTCACGTCCACCACCGGGTAGCCCGCTAGCACGCCGTGGAGGAGAGTGTCTTCACAGCCACGCTGGACAGCGGGGATGAACTCACGCGGAATGGAGCCGCCGACGGTCTTATTGACGAACTCAAAGCCCTTTCCCTGCTCGTTCGTCTCGACAATCAGCGTACAGTCGCCGAACTTACCACGGCCACCGGTCTGCTTCTTGAAGAGCCCTCGCTCGGTTGCGCTTCCTTTGATTGTCTCACGGTAGGCAACCTGGGGCGTGCCCTGGTTGGCCTCGACCTTGAACTCGCGCCGCATACGGTCCACGAGAATCTCCAGGTGCAGCTCGCCCATGCCACGAATGATCGTCTGGCCCGTCTCCTGGTCGGTGTGCGTCCGGAAGGTCGGGTCCTCGGCGGAGAGCCGCTGGAGCGCGACACCCATCTTGTCCTGGTCGGCCTTGGTCTTGGGCTCGATGCTCATCTCGATGACGGGCTCGGGGAAGGTCATGGACTCCAGGATAATGGGGCGCTTTTCATCGGCCAGCGTATCGCCCGTCGTGGTGTCCGAAAGACCCACGGCGGCGGCAATATCGCCTGAGTAGACAATATCAATCTCCTCACGCTTGTTGGCGTGCATCTGAAGAATGCGGCTGACGCGCTCTTTTTTGCCCTTGGTTGCATTGTAGACGTAGCTGCCCTTGGTGAGGGTGCCCGAGTACACACGGAAGAACGTCAGGTTCCCGACGTGCGGGTCGTTCATCAGCTTGAAGGCAAGTGCGGAGAAAGGCTCGTCGTCACCCGGCTTGCGGCTGTCTTCGGCCAGGGTGTCCGGGTTGGTGCCAGGAACGGCCTCTACATCCACCGGGGACGGCAGGTAGTAGATGACCGCATCGAGCATGGACTGGACGCCTTTATTCTTGAAAGCGGAGCCACAGATCATCGGAGTGATCTCCATGGACAGCGTCCCCTTACGGATCGCCGCACGGATCTCATCAATGGTCAGCTCCTCGCCTTCCAGATACTTCTCCATGAGAGTCTCATCAATGGTCGCGGCTTCCTCTACCATAAGCGCACGGTACTCATCTACCTGGTCGCGCATGTCGGCGGGGATCTCCACTTCCAGCGGCTTCTTACCAAAGTCGTCGGAGTAGTTGTAGGCCTTCATCGTGATCAGATCAACGATGCCCTTAAACTCCGCCTCAGCACCGATAGGGAGCTGAAGGGGGACGGGCTTGGCACCCAGGCGCTCTTTGACCTGCCGGACGACGGTTAAGAAGTCAGCGCCCGCGCGGTCCATCTTGTTGACGAACGCGACACGAGGCACTTTATACTTATTGGCCTGACGCCAGACGGTCTCGGACTGGGGCTGGACACCGCCCACGGCGCAGAACACCGCAACGGCACCGTCCAGAACGCGCATGGAGCGCTCTACCTCAACGGTAAAGTCCACGTGGCCGGGGGTGTCAATGATGTTAATACGGTGCGTGTTCTCACGGCCCCCAAGATCGGCTTTTAACGGATCGTGGTTGGGCTCCAGACCCCAGAAACAAGTGGTTGCAGCGGAGGTAATCGTGATACCGCGCTCGCGCTCTTGCTCCATCCAGTCCATGGTTGCGGTGCCGTCGTGCACTTCACCGATCTTGTAGTTGACTCCGGTATAGAGCAGGACGCGCTCTGTGGTCGTGGTCTTGCCTGCATCAATGTGTGCAGCAATACCGATATTTCGCGTGTTTTCGAGAGAGAAATCTCTAGCCATTTTTCCTGTTTCCTTCCGATGTCTGCCCTACTTCGACCTTGAAATGCCAGACAGCGAAACGCCGCCTGGCCTTTTCGGTCCAGGCGGCGAGGGCTTTGTTAAGCCACCTAGAACCGATAGTGTGAGAATGCCTTGTTGGCCTCGGCCATCTTAAAGCCTTCTTCACGCCGACGAACCGCGCCGCCTTGCTTGTTAGCAGCGTCGAGAATCTCGGCAGAGAGCTTGTCCACCATGCTGCGGCCATTGCGGCGGCGAGCAAAAGTGATCATCCAGCGAATACCAACCGCCTCTTTACGGGGCGACTTGACTTCGATAGGCACCTGGTAGGTTGCACCACCAACGCGGCGAGGCTTGACCTCGACCACGGGCATGGTGTTGCGAAGGGCCTCGTTGAAGACCTCAATGCCGGGACGACCGGCGCGGGCCTCAACTTTTTCGAGAGCATCGTAGAAAATGCGCTCGGCGACCGACTTCTTACCATCCAGCATGAGCCGGTTGATGAAGCGGGAGACCATAACCTGGTTGTAAATAGGATCCGGCGCGATAACGCGACGTGGTGCAGGGCCTTTACGTGGCATAGGTTATTTCTTTCCTTTCGCGGGCGCTGCTGCCTGACCGGGCTTGGGCCGCTTGGTGCCGTATTTACTGCGGCTGGACTTGCGGTCCTTGGTTCCCTGAGTATCTAGGGTTCCACGGAGAATATGATAGCGCACACCGGGCAGGTCTTTCACACGACCGCCACGGATCATGACGACGGAGTGCTCCTGCAGGTTGTGCCCGATCCCCGGAACATACGCGGTGACTTCGATTCCATTGGTAAGGCGCACACGGGCGATCTTACGCAGAGCCGAGTTCGGTTTCTTGGGGGTCTGGGTACGGACCACGACACAGACGCCGCGCTTCTGGGGGTTTCCCTGCATGGCGGGCGACTTGCTCTTTTTAACAACGGGCTTGCGCCCCTTGCGGACTAGCTGACTGATAGTTGGCATAAACGGCCTTTAAGCTCCTGAGATTCTTTCACTGCCACCTTCAGGCGACAGGGGAATGCTTTCTACGGGGCAAATTGTGCCCGATTGGGCAAACAAAAACCCCGCGAATTCGACGTAATCGTCACACGCAGGGCGAGGGAGGGTTTCAAATGAGGAACTATTTTAGGGTTCGTCTCTTTGCGGTCTGTCTTCCGACTCCAGCCTCCTCCGCACACGCGGTGATAATCTTGTCGTGCATGACGACGGCCTCACCTGCGTCACACAACCTGAATAGTATACCAAGGGCTGTTTGCAGTGTCAAATTAATTTTCCATAAACCCCACGGATGCTGGGGCAAATGCCAGGGCCAGGAACGGCCCCGCACCCAAAGGGTACCCGTCGGCTTCGCCAAGCGGCCCGAGGCCGCCCCGAATCTCTCTTCCCCTTTTCGGGCTCGGCCCGCTTCGCCGAAGGTGGCCCAGAGGCGGACTTTCAGGCCACCGACTTGTCGGATTCCACAAACCCTACGGCCCGTTTGCCTGCCGTGCTTGTCCAGTACGCCTCGTGGATCGTCTCGGCAGCAAGTCGGAAGATGGGGGTAGCCTGGAGCTCGGCGGGGAAATTCATGCCCGTCTTGGCGAGCCTGTCCAGAAATGCGGTGTACTCAGCGGCGCGGGGAGCAAGCTCACGCGCGAGTAAGCTCTCCACAAAGGCCACCGCTCCAGCCTCTGCACCACCTGGGGCATCATTGGGCGGGATCACGGTGTCGGCGAAGGCAGCGAGTGTCGCGCGTTGGGTGTCGGTTAGCATGAGGGTATTTTTCACCTAGGTGTCGCTATCTTCCTGCTGCCCAAGCCAGCGCCCCAGGAAAAAGTAGACCAGTGCAAGAATCAGTAGCGCCCCGGAGATAATCAGGCTCAGCGTGACGGTTGGTGGCTGGGTAGATGCTATCCAGAGCGCGACACCGATCAGCCCGATCAGGCACAGCGCGGCAAGAGACAGGGCGATGCATGCGGCGGTACGAAGGCGCAAAAGCGAGAGGAGCCCGCCCAGACCACACAACACGCCCTGGAAGATCCACAAGGCATTGCCAATCGCTCCAATCGGGGTCGGCTCGTGGTTGAGCTGGTAGAAGAAAACGGCTGTCGTCACTCCCCAGAGCAAGGCAAGTGTCGCCACAACCAGCTCCCCCACGGAGCGCCTTTGCCGGTGCGGCTGTTTCTGCTTTTGCATCAAGAACCTTCGCCCTCTCGCTGCTTCAGAAACCTTGCGAACCAGAACATCCAGACCGTAAGGAGAGCATAAACTGCCGTGTAGAAGGCGCTATTGTGCTGCCAGTTGCGCGCCCAACTGTTATAAAGGACAAGTGCCACCAGGCAAAGCGAGGCAAGAGCACTTCCCCACTGGAGCCAGCGCGCGGCGCGGCGCTGATGACAGAGAAGAAGCCCCCCAGATAGGGCTGTGCAAAACGACAGAATCAGACAAGTTGGAAGGCCCACGTACTGATACCAGGGCTGACCGGGCGGGCCGGGCTGGGGGTAGAGTTTGTGGATTACCCAGACGACGTAGCTCAGGAGGATTGCTCCTGCAAAGAGATGCAGTAAGCCGAGGACAATCTCCAGAAGAGTAAGCCTATTTTCCGGAGCCACTCTCTCTTGTTGCTTCTGCTGGATCATGCGTCATTTTACACCGGATTTCCCTCCCTCCACTGGGGGTAAGGAAATTGGGAAGCAGGTAAAATGCTTCCATGAACATTGTCTTGATCTTCGCGGATGATCTAGCGTATGCCGATGTCGGCTGCTTTGGGGCCAAGGACATTCGGACGCCGCACATTGACTCGCTCGCCCGCGACGGTGTGCGCTTCACGGATTTCTATGTCGCGCAGCCCGTGTGCTCTGCCAGCCGGGCGGCGCTGCTCTCAGGGTGCTACTGTGGACGCGTCGGGATTCAGGGGGCGCTAGGGCCAGCATCGAAGATTGGGATTAGCGCCAAGGAAATGCTCCTGCCGCAGGTGCTGAAGGCTAAGGGCTACGCGACAAGCATGGTGGGCAAGTGGCATCTGGGGCATCAGCCGGAGTTTAACCCGACGCGCCACGGCTTTGATGAGTGGCTGGGTTTGCCCTACTCCAACGACATGTGGCCCAATCACCCGGACACGCCGCGTGCCTATCCGCCGCTGCCGCTGATGGACGGCGAGAAGCAGGTGCAGATTATCGAGAACTTAGAGCAGATGAGCACGCTCATGCAGCGCTACACCGACCGAGCCATCGGCTTTATCGAGAAGCACGCGACAAAGACACCGTTTTTTCTGTACTTTGCTCATGCCATGCCCCACGTCCCGCTCGCGCCGGGCAAGAAATGGCAGGGCCACTCCAAGCGCGGGACATTTGGCGATGTGATCGAGGAGCTGGATGCGAGTGTGGGGCAGCTCTTGGCGGCCCTGAAGCGCACCGGAGTGGAGCGCGACACGCTGGTGATCTTCACATCGGACAATGGCCCCTGGCTCAGCTACGGCGAGCACGCCGGGAGCGCCGGGCCACTGCGCGAGGGCAAAGGCACGTGCTGGGACGGCGGTGTTCGCGAGCCCTTTGTGGCGCGCTGGCCAGGACGAATTCGAGCGGGGAGTGTGATCACCGAGCCCGCGATGACCATTGATCTGCTGCCGACCCTTGCGAAGCTCACGGGGGCACCGCTTCCGAAAAATAAGATAGATGGCAAGGATATCTGGCCCTTGCTGAGCGGGGATCGTGCGGCGAAGAGTCCACAGGAGGCGTACTTTTTCTACTACAATGCCAACGAGCTGCAATCCGTACGCTCCGGGCGCTGGAAGGTGATGTTGCCACAGGGCTATCGCACGCTTGGCACGAATCCGCCCCGCGCCACGGGCGGCACTCCCGTCAAGTACAAGCAGGCGCGTATTGCTCAGCCCCAGCTCTATGATCTTGTCGCCGATCCGGGGGAGACAGTAGATCGGGCGGCGCAGCGTCCCGAGGTCGTGAAGCGCCTGCTTGGGTTGGCGGAGAAAGCGCGTGAGGAACTGGGCGATGGCCCGGAGCGGATCGGTAAGGGCGTGCGGCCCGTGGGCCGCGTGGGTGCATAGCTCCTACTGACCGGGCTTCAGGGGGGGCAAGCCCATGCGGCGACGGGTTCGAGGGCTACGCACGTCTAGGTGCAGTGAGTCTTCTTTCTGAGGAAAGGCGAGCTTCTTGTAGCTCTCGACCATCTGTGGGCCAAAGCACATCACGATCATGGCACCGGCTGCCATGAACGGGACAAAGGGAACCCCGTACTTCATGTTGCGTCCGCGCAGAAGTGCGATCCCCCCTCCTACCACGGCCCCGAGAAATGTTGCAAAGACAAGTGAGAGAATCGCCATACCCGGGCCAAGAATTGCCCCCAGCCCCAGTGCCAGCTTCACATCACCCAGCCCCATCGCACCGTGCTGCCCTGTCTCCGTCTCCCGAGCAAACTCGTCGGCCTCCGCGGCGGCAGCGGCGATCTCCGCGTTGGCGGAGGCGGGCAGACCGAGGTCATCCGAGCGGCCAAAGCGTAGTAGAGTGGCCATTGGCGTCTCATCGCTGTGGCGAGTCATGACAAAAAAGGCGGCGAGAGGGATCACCAAAAAAAGGATTGCCCAGAGCGGAAACATCGGGGTCATTGCCAGAAACGAGAGCGATGTCAAAAATAACGGGGAGAGCGCTAGTCGGGGCGGTGTGGTGCTGTCCTCGGAGAGAGGCTCCTCGGGGGACTTGCCGGTGCCCACAAGGGCCATGCCTTTTTCGGTGGTCGTTTCCAGAGGAGACTCCTCGATAAAGAAGCGCCGAATTATTTTGGGGAGGCTCTCTCCCGGCTGGCGTGCGTAGACAATAAACCCCACAAACGAGACGAGAAAGAGCAGGCCACCGTAGCAAGCCGCTCCAGCGAGCGAGACGGGCAGCCAGCCAAAGTAGAGGAAGTCCTGTGAAAAACGTGTCCATTCGTTTTGCGAGACCGCGATCACCCCACAGGCCAGATCGCGCCCTAGCCCTAGAGCAACGACGAACCACGTCAGCTCGTCGGGGGCAAGGAAGTGGTCGAGATCAATAAAGACCAGTGCGATCAGGAGTGCCGCGATCAGCGCTGTGAAGATAAAGTTACAGGTCGTTAGTGGTTGGTAGGGCAGTACGATCGAGTGGTAGAGCAGCGTCCAGAAGCAGGCAGTAAAGAGCTCCACACAGAAATAGCGCCACGAGATGGGATCCTTACAGTCACTACAGCGAGCACGCAAAAACAGAAATGAGAGTAGGGGGATATTCTCCCAGAACGTAATAATATGGTTGCAGTTGGGACAGTGACTCGCGGGTTTAGAGAGGTGCTTGCCCAGGGGGAGCCGGTAGATCACCACATTTAAAAACGAGCCGACAATGGCTCCGTAGGCGAAAGCAACGTAGTACCAGAACGAGTCCGGCAGCGCGGGCCACTCAAAATTCATCACTTTATGTTATCGGTAAAACACTGAAAAAACGAACCCTCCCGCACGGCGAGAGGGTTCGTTCTCCGTTGTGATTTGTTTTATTAGTCGCCGTTGTCGCTGGAGAGACCCTGGATCAGACCGGCCAACGGGAGGAACATCGCGATCACGATATAGCCAACCGTAAAGCCTAGAAAGACAATCAAAACGGGCTCGATGGCAGCGGTCAACGACGAGATAGCGGCGTCTACTTCACCGTCGTAGAAGTCCGCGATCTTGGAGAGCATGGTGTCGAGCGAACCCGATTCCTGACCAATGGAGATCATCTGGACCACCATCGGAGGGAACATTTTGGACTTGCGTAGCGGCTCGGAGATGACGTCTCCTTCGCGGACACGGGCACGGGCATCGAGGATCGCATCGGAGAGGATCTCGTTGGAGACCGTACCTGCTACCGTTTCCAGCGCCTGGAGGATCGGCACACCCGAGCTCAGTAGGGTCGAGAGAGTTCGGGAGAAGCGAGCAAGTGCCACCTTGTGATTGAGTTTTCCGAAGACCGGCATTTTCAGCTTGGCACGATCCGCCACACGCCGACCGAACTTGGTGCGCACAAACATCTTGAAGGCGACAATACCGACCATGACGCTAAGCGTCATGATGTACCACTTCTGCACCAAAAAATCGGACATGGTCTTAAGAAGCATTGTCGGGGCAGGGAAGTCCTCCGCCTTCAATCCGAGGTCAATGAACATCTTCAGGAACTCGGGGACGATGCGGATGGTGAGGAAGAGCACAATTCCCAGAGCGACGCAGGAGACGATGGCCGGATAGGTCATCGCGGCCTTCACTTTACGGCGCAGCTCGACGTCTTTCTCTAGGAAGATCGAAAGGCGCTGGAGAGACTCTTCCAGCACACCACCGACTTCTCCCGCACGGATCAGACCGACAAAGAGGTTGGAGAAGACCGAGGGGTACTTGGACATCGCCTTGGAGAGCATGTTACCTGCCTCCACCTCAGCGCGTAGATCACCGATAATGCGGCGTAGCTTGGGAGACTGTGACTGCTCCGAGAGAACATCCAGACATCGAACCAGCGACACACCCGCGTCAATCATGGTGGAGAACTGGCGGCAGAAGATCGAGAGGTCGGTCAGCTTGACTTTCTGGAACTTGTCCAGAAAAGTAGGCTGGTTCATCGCGGCCTTCGTCGCTGCTTTTTTCGTCGCTTTTGCGGGAGCTACTTTTTGAACGGTGTAGCCCTGCTCGGTGAGACGCTGGCGCAGCTCAGAGGGAGTGGTGGCATCGCTGGTGCCGGTGAGTGTCTTGCCATCTGCGGCCTTAGCCGTGTATGTGAATGCGGGCATAGAGTATCTTTCTCCTGCAGGTTGATGCCTAATAAACGTCGTTTCCTGCCCGACGGTTACGGCTCCGCAAAAATCCTTGGATTCTATTATAGGCCACACAAGGCCCTCTCGTCAATTTTTCCGCCACGGAAGATGAACCGGCGCACGTTGACCGTCTTCTCCCAGTGGCCCCACGCTAAAAAGCTCGTACGTTTCTCCCTTCTTTTCGTAGCGAAAGGGCTGGCGCGTGTAGGGATCGAGCGCCCACTCCGCGAGCTTCAGCGCGTCCAGATTCTCTGGCAGTTTCTCCCACTCCCACTTGTACTTGCGGATGGCCGTTTGGCAATAAAGAAGCTGGAACTGAATGCGATCCTGAATAAAGC
>NZ_JAYUPA010000333.1:0-1886 GCF_043760365.1 Armatimonas sp. | reverse complement strand
TCGTCGCGCCAGAGCGCCAGCTCCTGCAAGATCGCCAGCTCACGGCGGTTCAGCCCTTGTTTACTGCCTACTTTTTTCCAGAGATCCTCAGGCTGAGTGGTTTCCGAGGCGTTGGTGAGTACCCGTACGGTCTGCTCCTGCGCCCACTCCGCACGGCCCCGTCGCTGGAGCCGCGCCATGAGCCGATCGTGGAGCGTGTGAAGGTAGCGGACATCGTCGGCGGCGTAGCTACACATTGAGGCCGTGAGGGGGCGGCGCGACCAGTCGGAGAACCCCTCCTCTTTGGAGAGCCGCACCTTCAGCACCGACTGCACCAGTGCTCCGTAGCCCACTTGGGTTCCGTAGCCCGCAAACGCCGCCGCGATCTGCGTGTCGAAAAAGGGCGTGGGCATCTCGCCCAGTAGGCTGGTGAGGATCTCGATATCCTGGCCGCCCGCGTGGAAGATCTTCAGAATATCGGGGTCGGTGAGCAGAGGCCCGAGTGCGCCTAAGTCACCCAGGGCCGGAATGTCTAGCAAGGCGATCAGACCATCTGCGGTGCTCACCTGAACCAGCTCCAGCACGGGTTCATAGGTACGCTCACGGATGAACTCCGTATCGAGGGCAAGACGCGGGTCGTCGGCAAGACGGCCTTTCAGCTCAGTGCAGAAAGCATCCAGCTCTGCATGGCGGGTGAGGGGCTGCATAGGCTCTCATTAAACCATCTTTCTAATTTGCGCGTATAATCCCAACGAATGCGTATTTTGTTTCTCGGGGATATTGTCGGAAAGCCAGGCCGTGATGCAGTGGTCGGCCTCTTGCCGGAGCTACGGGAGGAGTTTGCGCCGGAGCTGGTGATTGCCAATGCGGAGAATGCAGCCGGTGGGCGCGGGGTGACCCGCTCCATTGTGCGGGCGTTGCGTGCCAGTGGGGTGGATGTGATTACCACCGGAAACCACGTGTGGGCCAAAACAGACGAGCTGGACCTACTAGACGACGAACCCTGCGTGCTGCGCCCCGCCAACTATCCACCCGGCTCGCCAGGGCGTGGCTGGGGGCTTTTCCGAACCAAGAAGGGCACGCTGATCGGGGTGGCCAACCTGATCGGGCGGGCGCTGATGGAGCCGGTGGACGATCCCTTCCGCGCCGCCGATGCCATCATCACGCAGGTGCTTGAGCAGACCCCCCTACTCTTTATTGATTTTCATGCCGAGACCACCAGCGAGAAAACGGCTTTTGGCTGGCACTGTGCCGGACGCGCTTCCGTTGTGGTGGGAACCCACACGCACGTCCAGACCGCCGATGAGCGCATCTTGCCCGGAGGAACGGCCTATATCACCGATGCGGGAATGTGCGGCCCGGAGGATTCCGTGATCGGAATGAATATCGAGGCGGCCCTGGCACGCTTCAAGACCCAGCTTCCTCACCGTCTCCAAGTCGCCGATAGCCACGGCACCCTCTGTGGCGTTGTCGTTGATCTCGATGAGATCACAGGCAAGGCTCAGAGTATCCAGCGCCTCCGTCGGAGCGAGGTGAATCTTCAGGCGGCAAAGCTCTAGCCGGGCTTAAGAAAGCGACGGATCAGCGTGCCTACCACGGCGTCGCAGGCCGTTGTGGCCTCGTCGCCTGCCACATTGGTGGCCACCAGCGCGGCGAAGCGCTTCTGGGGGGCAGCCCACGCCACGCAAAAATTGAACGTATTGCTGCCTCCGTGCGTCAGTGCTGCGCCCCCCGCCCAGGGGCGCGGCGTGACCATCCAGCCGCCATTGTAATCTCCCCCCCGTGACGGTGTGCTCAGCCAGGTAAGCGTCTCGGGCTTGAGGAGTGTCTGGTGCTCAGGATCGGCAAAGACCGCCACAAACTTCGCCCACTCCCCCAGTGGCAGGTGCACCGCGCCCGCTGGCCCC
>NZ_JAYUPA010000332.1:0-1887 GCF_043760365.1 Armatimonas sp. | reverse complement strand
GCGCCACACGGAGGCCGTTTTGGGACTCCTTGCAGAAGCAAACGCACCGGGGCTTCGTCCTCTGCTACTGCACTTTCTCTCCGGGGAGCGCTCAGGCTGGTTACCTAGCCTTTCTATGGATCGTACCGACCCTCAGCTCCTCGTCCCACTCTTCCTCACGGAGTGTAAGAAAGGGCCAAAAGGCGACGGCTACCGTCCTGCCCTGAGCTATCTCTCTCAGTCCTCACATCCCGATGCCTTGGCCTTCCTAAAAACCCGGCTCACCGACCCCGATGCTACTATGGCGTTCCGCCGCGCCGCCTACCTCAACCTCGCACGCACAGGTGGCGCAGCCTTCGTTCCTGCTATCCTAGCCGCCCGCGACACGCGGCGTACGGTTCCGTCGTTGGCCACACGCTTGGAGCTAAAAACACTCGCCCCAACAATCCTGCCGGAGGAGAAGACCCGCTACGAGACGACGCGCGTACTGGCGCTGGCAAGAGACAGCCACCAGCAGCTCTGGGCACTTCTGACCTCCGACGTCCTGGGAAGCACCCGCGATCTCTGGGTCGCTCGCTGGGACGGGACGCGCTGGAGAGACTCACTCTTCACCGGCACGCGTCTCACTCTCAAGCGTATCAAGGACAAGGAGGTGGAGCGACTCCCGCAAAGCTGGCAAAAACGCTTTGTGGACAACCCCACTCTCCGCCGCGACAGCGACCACGATGGCCTGACGGATCTTGTCGAAGCACGCCTGGGCACCAACCCGCACCGGGCCGACAGCGACGGTGACGGCCTGCGGGATGACCAGGATAAAAACCCACTCACTGCCCCACACCCGCTCACTGAGCAGGAGAAGATACTCGCCGCCGCCTTTGAGGCACGCTACCATCAAGAAGCCGAAAACTTCGGCCCATGCCAGGTTGAACTTCCCCCCGGTATCCGTCCTTTGGAGCTTTCAGGCCGTGACGATGTGATTGTCTGCACCCCAGACGGCAAACACCACCCTCTGGAAAAAGTCACGGGTGAGGGGGCGGTCTTTGTCTCGTTTGGCCTCCCAGGGTACGACTTTCAGCAAGCCCGCCTGCTCCCCACCAACAGCAAGCAGTGGCTCCTTTGGAACGCCGACCACACCGAGGTACGCCTGAGCATCAACGCCTATATCGGCAAGCTCAACGCCACTGGCTACGATATTCAGCTCAAGAAGTTCGGCAAAGACTGGATCGTCGTGAAGGCCGAGATGACCTGGATCTCCTAGTGAAGTGCTCCCCGCGCGATACTGGTACAGTTGATCGCCACCCACTCGGGGTGGCGCATGGCGACGATGAGCTTGTCGACGTTCGGGAAGAACGCCGAAAAACGCAGCATTTCATCGGCGACGGTGGCTTTGTCTTTTCCTTGGCCCTCGACTTGCTTGTCCAGCTCCCAGCCGCGCACGAATGGGGATGTGGCGAGGGTCTCCCAGCCGAGGGCTTTGTAGGCGGCAAAGCGCGGCGTGGCATCGTCGGCACAGGTGACATTGCACGGCGCGACGGCAAAGGCGTAGGGGCCGGGATCAGTTGTATCGAGCGGCGGCATCCAGGTGCCTAGTCGCCCGACATAACCCGCTTGTTGCCACGAAACCGCCAGCGCTTCTTGCTTGTCTTGCGCCGCCGGATCGCTCACCGGATGCACGACCAAGTGCTCGATATGCTCGCACCGAAGCTCGGTGAGCATTTGCGGAAGATGCCGCGG
The DNA here is from genome assembly GCF_043760365.1 of Armatimonas sp. GTDB lineage: Bacteria > Armatimonadota > Armatimonadia > Armatimonadales > Armatimonadaceae > Armatimonas. The sequence continues at coordinate 174 of NZ_JAYUPA010000332.1, read as the reverse complement.
CTCGTAGGGTGCGTGGCCCCCCACGGAGCCGTCGGGGCCGAAGTCGGTAAAGAAGTTCCAGGCGATGAGCTGGGCCTCGCTCCTTCGCCCAAGCCGCTTGAGCGAGCTTCCCAGCGCGACTCGCTCGGGCAGATAGGTCGTGTCGAAAATCGTGATCCCCGCATCCAGACACGC
>NZ_JAYUPA010000331.1:0-1887 GCF_043760365.1 Armatimonas sp. | reverse complement strand
GGGGGGGCTACGACCCACCCCATGCTGGTTGGTGGCTGGATTGGGCTGAATACCAAAGCGGCCTTCGCGCACGCGCTGGCTACCGTGACGGAGCGCGTTCTCGCCAATCCGTGGTGCCACACGCTCTATCTCTCCGAGATCCAGGGGCCGCCGATGGGCTGTGGCTGTGGGAACCCGTGCTGCCGGAGCTGGGACAATGCACCCGGCGAGAAGATCGCGGCCACGGCCTACCAGAAGCCGGAGATTCTCTTCCCACTCGCGTTTTTTCAGGCGGTGCGCACTGCCGTTCCAAGTCTCGAAATTATTCCTGTTCTCTGCCCTGAGTGTGAACGGGGCATCGTGGTGGACGGTGTAGACGATCCCGATGGCCCGGCGGGGACGAATCTTTGCCAGGGAATTCCGTGTGTTCGCCCCTGCGCGTTGGACTACTGGCCGCGCCTGCTTGCCGCCTTTCGCGCCGAAGTTCCGACGGTTGGGCTGCTCGCGCTCACACGGGCGCTCCAGAAGAACCATCCGGTCTATGGCGAGCCTGGTTGGGCACTGCGTGCGCATCGGCACTACGGCACGGACTTACTTCCCTGCGTCGAGCCGGGCGATGCCCCTAAGTTCGCGCACTGCCTCATCGCCACCGCCGCACCCCAGGACTGCTGGCCCGTCGTGCCGCCCGAGGGCTATATTGCCGCGATCCCACCGATTATGTGTGGTTACTGCCCACCCGAGCCGTAGTTTTTTGCCGTGTCCTCCACCGAGGAGGTGTCCCAGTGGAGGATGTGCTCGATGATCTTGCGGATGGTGGTGACACCGGGCTCGCTCTCTTTATCCAGAGCATCGTCGGGCAGATCCAGCAGCAGCGCAATGAGCGCAGCACGCTCTTTATACCACTCCGCCAGATAGCGCTCGCGTGGGGATTTCTGGATCACCCCGAGGGAGTAGCGTCGGTCAGAGATCTGCCCATAGTGCATCTTCGCGTGCTCGGCATTGTGGGCCAGTAAGTCGTTCAGGTTCCCGCCCATTGCGCAAGGGTGGGCACTGAGCTCGTCGCCCGACACCTCTGAGAAAACATCTACCGCACGGTTCATCTGCTGTTGGAGGCGCTCAATAAGCGCCGTCACTTCGGGATTGCGTTTGTTCATGAGGTTAACTATACCCGCGAAAGGTATACTACACCTGCTATGGCCGATCTCTTTATCCTGAAAACATCACTGCTTGAGGCGCTGAAACCCAAGCGGCTCCTCACCGCGCTGCTCTTGTTGATCCTTCCCGCGCTGGCAGCGATTATCTGGCGCGCGATCGTGCCTGGCGATCGGTTTGACCCCGCGGAGGCCTACAACACACTCGCGGCCTACTTTGTCTTTGGCTTCACGCTCACCATTCTCTCCGTGATCTACGGAACGGGGGCGCTCTCGGCGGAGATCGAAGGACGGACTATTGTCTACTTGCTTACCCGGCCCGTTCCCCGCTGGCGTCTGCTGCTAATGAAGCTGATTGGGGCCTGGGTGGGGATCACGGTAACGGTCGCACTCTCCGTCTTGTTGCTGGGCTTTGCGGTCTATGGCCTGAAGCCCGAGTGGCCACGGATCGTCTCCGACCTGCGCATCATCCCGGTGGGAGCGCTTGCCTACTCGTCGCTCTTTTTGTTTTTTGACACAGTAAAAACAACATCATATAAAATCATCATATTAATAAAACAAAATTGTTTTTACCTTTGACTATAACAGCCATGAGTATGTTGCCGAATACGCGCATCGCAGATCTGAGATCTCTAGATTCCGCATCGAATGGAAGATCCCTAAAGGAAATTGAAGGGAGAGGGAGAGGGAGAAGGAGGAAGAGGAGAAGTAGGAGGAGTGGGAGAAGGAGAGGGAGAAGGGAGAGGAAGAGAAAAAG
>NZ_JAYUPA010000330.1:0-5274 GCF_043760365.1 Armatimonas sp. | reverse complement strand
ACTTCCTAACCCGGAGGCCAGCTCAGCGGCCTGCCGCCCAGCACATGGGCGTGAAGATGCCAGACCGTTTGCCCGGCATCGGTGCCCGCGTTCAAAACAACCCGTACGCCGCTGGCATCAATACCAAGCTTGCGCGCCACGGCGGCACAGGCCAGCAAGAGGCTTCCCGCCATCTCGCGGTCTTCCGGGCCAAGCTCTAAAATATTTTTGACGGGTTTCTTGGGAATCACCAGCACATGCACTGGCGCTTGGGGGCTCAGATCCGGAAACGCGACAACCCACTCGTCTTCGTAGAGGCGCTCAACGGCGATCTCCCCCCGTGCGATCTTACCAAAAATCGTGTCTTCCATCAGTCTTGATTGTATCAGGCTACAATAGGCTTCTTCTGAAAGTCGCGAAGGAGATCGTTAATTCTCCTCTTGGCGCACGACCTCCTTGGTCATTGGGATGTGATGCGCTTGAAGTTGTGCTGTCACTGTGTCTGCTGCTGCCGTGAGAACTGTGTTAGCCGGAAGCTCTAGTGTTCGTCCATTTTTGAGAAATAATCTATACCCTCGCTTGCCATTTTGGTAGTGGAGTTCGATGCCTGACAAAACATCCGTAAAAGCAATGTCGGCATTGAAGCGTGTGTGAGGCGGTTCGCGGCGATGTTTTAGCTGCGTTGCACTTACCTCGACGCGCTCCAGGAAATACTGCGGGAGAATCAAAAATACAAATAGAGGAATGACCATCAGCATGATCCCCGCCCCTGTCCGGTCTTTCTTCACTCGAAGCAGATACCATGCTGCGTGAAGGGGGATAGTATTGAAGCCAATCCCAAGAAACGTTGCGAGTCCGTTGTAGACAAAAATATGGCGATCTTCTACAACAGTATGGGAAGTCTCAACAAACAAAGACATGAGGCCGATGTAGAGCATGGAGGCAGAAAGAAAAAACAGACGGAACATAGATCGCAATACCACCCAATTTGTTAGGGATTATAGCACGGCATAGGTTCGCGATAAAATAGGGCATGGACTTCTTTGAACTGGCACAACAAGTGGAGGAGCTGTCTGGGGTCAAGCTGGAGATGGCTGGAGGGCTGACGACCTGGGAGGCGTTTCCTTCCTACAAGCACCAGGATCGCATCTACCACATTCGCCAGAATCTAAAGAATGCCCCCGGCCCACACATCTCCGGTGCCTACGTTAAGTTTCCGGATGACTCGATCAAGCGCCCAGATATTGCGATCTTCTGCCGCGAGCCTGACGAAGACGAGCAAGACGGTGCGGTGACACTTCTCCCGGAGGCGATCATCGAGATTATCAGCAAACGCTACGAGGACAAAGACCTCAAAGTGGGGGTGCCGTTCTATCTCAGTCAGGGGATTCGAGATGTCGTCACGCTGGATATGGTGACCAGTACCGTCACGCATTTTCGCCCGGGGCAGCCCGAGGAAACCTATGTCTCGCCGGTTATGCTCATGTTCGCCTGTGGCTGTGAAGCGACGATTTAATTTGGGCTACAATAGCAGCAATGATCTTTGTGCTGACCATTGCAGAGTGCCAGCGAGACGAGCTGGGACTGTATCTTTTGCCCGGACTGGCGATGGAGGAGCTGGACTTCCGGCCTGAGCTAAAGCGGCTCAAGCCGGGCGAGCTTCTGGAGCTGCGGTTTCCCAGCGGAACAACCCTGACCTCCGAGCTACTGGCCTTTGGGATTCCTGCCCGACGACTTCAAGACGGCACTGCACTGGTAAGCCTGACCGACTCCGTGCACCTGACCATTTCCTACCCCTTCGCCCCCGGTGCCCTTCCCGCAGGCACCGAGCTCTGGTGGCTGCGGGAAGGGGAGCACTCGGAGTTTTAGCGCTGGACGAACTGATCGAGGATGATGTCAATCGAGCCATCGGTGCCGTGCTTGATACTCCAGCGGGAGGGGTAATAGCCCGGCTTTGCCACTGTGGCAGGGACAGGGATCGCCCCCGAGACGTTGGTCTTGCTCAGAAAAAAAGCACGCGTGATCATCGGCTCGACAAAGGCCAGCTTGGCATTGGCAAAGCCGTAGATCAGAGTGCTGGTGAACGTCCCTCCCGTGAGCTCGGGTGAGGTGGATGGGGACGAGTAGTGGACTCCCATGTTCGGGACTAGCGAGTTCGCCAACGCACCTGGTGGTGGGAAGTAGCCCGCAGGCATGGCGCTTGCCGCGGGTGCGGCGGCGGTGGCGGTTGCCGTGGGGCCGGGCACAATCGCCGCGCGCTCCGCCTGGCTAATCGTGTAGAAGTGAATATCGAAGTGCGGCACATCGTATATTCCTGGAGGCTCGTGGCCACCAGGGTTCCAGTTGAACCCGACATGGTCGAAGGGCAGTCCGGCATCTTTTCCCGCCACGGCGATGTCCAGTACATACTCCACACCGAACGGTGCCACTGTTGCCAAACCGTTCATTGCACCGTCGGTCAAGCGAACCGCAATGGCACTGGGCTTGTTGTCCGCGCCAAGGCTGATATAGGTCAGCGCTCGTCCCCCTCCTACTGCTTTAGATGTTCCTTCAAACTCCAGAGGGAAGACATTACTGCCAGCACAGCCACTCATGGCAACTAGCCCCAGAAGGGGCATGACAAAACTCTTACGCATCATTTCTTTGTTCCTCAGTTTTCATTGTAAGCACCTCTGTTTAACTAAGTCTTACAAGCTACTAGTAGTGTTCCCAGTGGAGGGTGAACCCTAAACGTTGTCTGTCTCAACCCCCCCCCTTCAGTGCGGAATCTCCGCCGTCAGATTGATCGGCTCGCCATCGGTGACCCGAATATCGTCCTCAATCCGGAATCCACCCGGAACGAGCCAGCGGCCTAGGGTTTCCCAATCTACCTGTGTGGCATATTTTTCGCGATTTTTCGGGTCGTTGAGGAGCGCGGGGATGAAGTAGATTCCCGGCTCAACAGTGGCGAGAAAGCCCGGCTCCAGCTTGAGATCGCAGCGCGGCGTGACCCCGCAGTAGCGCCGTTTCTCGCCGCGCCCCGGCCCGACGCCACTCGCATCGCGCACGCCCAGGCCCACAAGATGCCCGACACCGTGCGGGAAGAAGAGGGCAATGGCCTCGGTATCCAGGGCTTCCTCGGCGGAGCAGCGCAGAATCCCGAAGTCTCGGAGCCCTTGCGCGATGCCGCGTGCTGCGATGCGGTGGATCTCGTGCCACTCGACTCCCGGACGGCACGCCAGGCAGCAGGCCCGCTCGACGCCACCCAGTAAAGCCATAAGCTCCGCTTGTTGAGTGGTGAAGCCGCCGGGGCCGGGGAGCGTGCGGGTAACATCGGCGCAGTAGCCGTCCACTTCCGCTCCTGCATCAATGAGAACCTGCTCGCCGACGGCAAGTGCGCGGCTGCCCGGCTCCGCGTGAAAGATCGCTGAGGTAGGGCCAAAACCGACAATGGTGTCGTAGGCGACGCCGGTCGCGCCGCTGCGTGCGAACGCGGTCTCGATCTCGATTTGGAGCTCCCGCTCGGTTAGACCTTCTCGGAGGGCGGTGCGCGCTGCCGCAAAACCCGCCGCCGTCGCAACAACAGCGCGGTGCAGGAGAATTAGCTCTGCCTCGTCCTTGGGCCGTCGCGCTTCCAGGATTTTCTGCTCCAGTGGACTCTGGGTGGCGTCATAGCCCGCCCCAAGGTGCGTAATCGTCCTGCCGCGCCGCGCCTCCAGCCAGCCGGGCAGCTCGCTCAGCGCACGCCCACGGCCCAGCGGGAGCAGGCCCTCCCAGACCGTGTCCAGGGCAGTGACACTGGGGAAGAACTCCGTCCAGCCGCCGCTCGCACCGTCATCCGGGTCAAAGGCCAGCACGGCATCGCGAACAGAGAGGCCCGTCAGCCAGCGGAAGTGCGGGTGGACACGAAAGGGGTAGCACTGATCCTGCCCACCCGGGCGCCCGATCAGCCCGCCCGCATGAACCACAACTACGTCGTCGGTGTCGCCCCAGGCGGCGGCAGTGCGCGCTCGGCGCATCGCTAGAGTCATTTCCATGCCCACAATTTTCACCATATCCCACCGAATTCCCTCTGACTGTGCCGTGGCTAGCGAGCCATAGGGGGAGGAATTTGCGTGTTCATGGCGAAACAGCCGTCATGCGCACTCTTGCTTTCTCACTTCTCACCCTGGCCGCACTCTGCGCCACGCCCGTTGTTGCCCACGCTCAGAATATCTACCCGCTCACGCCGGACTCACAGCCGCAGGACGGTGTCCCCAAGGGCCGCTCGGAGAGCAGTAAGTTCACCAGCACCAAGTGGTTCCCTGGCACGGTTCGGGACATGCGGCTCTATATTCCCGCCCAGTACGACCCGCAGAAACCCGCCTGTGTTCTCGTCATGCAGGACGGCGGCGGCTTTCGTGACACGACGGTTCTGGATAACTTAATTGCCAAGGGCGAGATTCCAGTGACTATCGGGATTTTCATCACCCCCGGTGTCGTCCCGCCGACCAGCCCCAGCGCACTTCCCCGCTACAACCGCAGCTACGAGTACGACTCGCCCACGGATCGTTATGCCAAGTTTCTGATTGACGAAGTGCTCCCCGAGGTCGGTAAAAAATACAATCTCTCCAAGGACCCCAACGACCACGCCATTGCGGGCGGCTCGTCGGGCGGGATCGCCGCGTTCACGGCGGCGTTTTTCCGCCCCGATGCGTTTCGGCGTGTGATTAGCTTTATCGGCTCGTATACGGACTTGCGTGGCGCGACCAATTACGGCGCTCTGGTGCGCAAGTTCGAGCCCAAGCCGATTCGGGTTTTTCAACAAGATGGCAAGTTTGACCAGGATATTTACTCGGGGAGCTGGCCCATTGGCAACACGGATCTCGCGGCGGGCCTCAAGTTCGCCCGCTACGAGGCGCTGATGACCTGGGGCGAGGGCCAGCACGACGGTGTCCAGTCCACCGCACTCTTCCCCGATGCCCTGCGCTTTGTCTGGAAAGGCTGGCCCGCCCCCATCGGCGTCGCCACGGATACTCCACAGCCCATCACCAAGATTGTCACCGCCGCCGATGGGTGGGAAGCGATTAAAAGCATTCCATTTGCGAGTGCTTTGACTGTAGAGACTCGTGGTAACTATCAGGCACTGGCTGATGGAAACACGGGACTTGCAAACTCTGCCGATGGTCGTCTTTTTGTCACTCAGGAAAGTAAGAAACGAGTTTTGACTCGAAGTTTTGCGACAGGAAAAGAGAGTGTAGTTGCTAAGGGCTTTGCAGCGCGGCAAGTAGTCGTAGGCAAGAACGGGAATGCTTATGTCACCAGTGCGGATGGGAA
>NZ_JAYUPA010000329.1:0-5275 GCF_043760365.1 Armatimonas sp. | reverse complement strand
AATATTTGTTTTCTTTTCATAATATCACCTTGTTTTTTAAGTTAGAGCCAATCCACAACACCGCTTGTTATCATTTTATGGAAAATATTGTATCTCTCTCACCCCCCCCCCCCGCCAGTGAATTATTTCACAGCTAGTTAGACATCCAGAATTACCCGGGCCGCTTCAGAGAGCCCGGCGATTGTTTCTGGACTCAGTGAGGTACGCTGATTGGTTTGTTGTGGCTGGTCACGGCGAGTGAAGTAGGAGTGCAGGGCCCGACGGGGTTTGTCGGTATGATTTAAAGTTCCTCCATGCCAGGTGTGGCTATTAAAGATCACCACGGTTCCGGCAGACCCAAGAATAAGCTGTTCCTGCGGATGGGTATCCGTGGGGCTTGCCAGCTCCTCCTGCGGCGCTTTCCCGCTATTGTGCGAGCCGGGCACCACGCGCGTTGCGCCATTGGTCAGGGTAAAGTCATCCAGAAGCCAGATGGAGTTACAGACAAAAAACTGGCCCGGCGGCGTGGCTCCGCTCCAGTCGGCATGGAGCGACTGAAGACCCTGTCCGGGAAGCGCTGCACGGTGATTGAGCGACGAGAGCCGCAGGTCTCCCTGGAGTACATGAGCAATTCCCGCAAGGACGCGGGGGTGGGTGAAGCAAGGTAGGAACAGAGGGCTCTTATCCACCAGATTCGAGAGGCGATTCGTGCCCGCCTCTTGGTGTACTTCTTTGCCCGCATTCTCTCCCTCTGCCACAAGCAGCTTGCTCAGCCTTGCATTGATCGCTGTAATTTGCTCAAAGGAGAGAACTCCCTGCAAAGGCAAGTAACCATCATGATCTAACTGATTTTTCTCTTCGGTACTCAAGCAATCCTCAGTGACGCCCAGTACTGTCAGTGCTTCTGAAATTGTCATGGGACGTAGTTCGCTATGCCTTACCCAGCTTCCTCTCAATCAGGCGAGAAAAATTCCTGGCCGAAGGAGGGATTTACCCCAGATGCGTGGTATATTATGGCGAATCTTGAGGAGGCATAGTTTGGCACATTCCATAAGAGTTCGTATTGGCTGGAGCATATTAGGTCTTGTTTCCGTCGCTACGGCAGGATGCAGTGGAGGCAGTATAGACTCCAAAGTCCCGCCCCCCTCATTGACACGAGATGTCAGTGGGATATGGCGTCGGCAACAGATCGGCATTGAAGGCACCCGCGTCAGCTGCCCCGATGCCAAAGAGCTTCTAGCACCTAGCACCCGAGAGCTAGTCGTCAACAGTATTGTCGTGGACACCTGCGGCAGCAGTGAGACTCTGATCTTCGGTAGGCAAGTATCTCTGGGCAAGGGCCGTTATCGCCTTGTCACCCTTCGGGGCACAGAAGACGGCAGCTACACCCTTACAGAAGATAGGCTGGTACTGGTTCGCGATGCGATTAATGGCACCTATCTGAAGAATCTCATCCCTGCACAGGCTCCCCAACGTACGGTCTATAGTGTGACCGTGCTAGACGGGGCAATTCGTATTGTTCCGATTCCTCAGCCCGTCGGCTTGGCAAAGAAAGATTCCAGTAAGCCTGCATTCCGTGAAGATGGGACTATCATCGCAGGTAATACCACTCCCGTCACCAATGCGGATGGCACCGTCAATACGGTCATACTTCCTGGCATTAACGATGTCGCGACCGTAAATTCCGATCTATCAATCACCATTGGCTCAGTTGCTAATGGGGCTACAGCAGATGATACCCCAGGCTTAGTTCGGGTACGTGGCGTGGAAAATACTTTCCAGTTCGTCCCTTCAGATCCCGCAGTAATCGTTCCCACTCCCCTTCCTGCTCCGTAGGTTGTGGTTGGGTTTACTTGATCAGCGGCTCCTGTACCCACAGGAGCCGCTGTTTATTTTTTGAAGCAAAGAAAAGAATCATGTTACCAGAGCTATCGTCGGACTATCCGTTGCCCACAGAGCAGATCATACACTATCGAAATCAGGGCTGGGCACTTCTGCGGCAAGTTGCCACCCCCGATGAAGTGATGCCCTACCGAGAGGTGATCACTGCCATGACCAATGCGTTCGCCAAGCGCTACGCCCCTATTGAGCAGCGTGATACCTACGGCAAGGCGTTTATCCAGTACTCCAATATCTGGGAGATCTCCGAGGATGTGAGGAAATTTGTGACAGCGCGGCGCTTTGCGAAGATCGCGGCGGAGCTGATGGGCGTCGCAGGCGTGCGTCTCTACCACGATCAGGCGCTCTACAAAGAACCCCACGGCGGCCCGACGCCTTGGCACCAGGATCAGCAGTACTGGCCCCTTGATGGTGTCAAGTGTGTCACGCTCTGGATGCCCCTGGTGGACGCGTCGGCAGCGATGGGAACGATGCGCTTCGCGTCGGGCTCTCAAGCACTGGGTTACTTAGGCCATGAGAACATCTCCGACGACTCCGAAGCACGATTCGACGCGCTGGTGGCAGTACAAGGCTACTCACTGGACTACGCAGGTGATATGGCCGCAGGCGATGCCACGTTCCATAACGGCTGGACTCTCCACGGTGCGCCTGGCAACGCCGATTCAGAACGCACTCGTGAGGTGATGACCATTATCTATCTTGAGGACGACGCGACCATTAGCAGACCAGACCATGCCAACCGGGAGAACGATCTAAGCCGCTGGTTTCCCGGCCTCAAGCCCGGTGATAAGGCCGCCAGCCCGCTCAATCCCCTGCTCTACCACAAAGATTTGTTGCCATGAAACTGACTTCGCGCCAGAAAGAACTGGAGATAACCGACGATGTGTTCGGAGAGCTTCGCGACTCCACGGCAGTTCTTGGCGATGGGCTCGCCCTACGCCAGCGCATGGCCAATGATGGTTATCTTTTTTTCCGGGGCGCTCTGAACCGTGCGGAGGTTACTCAGGCACGCCAGGAGTGTGTCCGCCGTCTTCATGCGGCGGGCTTGCTGGAACCCGGCACCGACCTCATGGAGGCGATTCCGCGACAAACCCCTGATGGTAGCCTGAGCCTCTACTTTCGGGCGGAGCTGGCCGAGGACAATAGCCCTCTGCTCAAAGTGCTCTACGACGGCCCCATGATGGAGATTTTCGCACGGCTGCTCGATGGCCCCGTGCTCCACTATGACTTTACGTGGATGCGTGCCGTCAGCCCAGGCGGTGGCACTGCGCCGCACTGTGACAAAGTCTATATGGGCCGAGGAACCCCCAAGCTCTTCACGGCTTGGACACCCCTTGGAGACATTCCGATCTCTGTAGGTGGCCTGATTATCTTAGAAGGCTCGCACAAGCGGCAGGACATCACGGGCAGCTATCTTGCCCAGGACGTGGACTCGTACTGTGAGAACGGCCCCGCCGCAGAAGCCGTGCAAACCGGAAAGATCCACTGGGAACACCCTGAGACCCATGAAGCCTGGGACGGTACCTTCTCGCATGACCCTCCGGCGGTACGCCAACAGCTTGGCGGGCGCTGGCTCACCACGGACTACCGAATGGGCGATCTTCTCATCTTCTCCATGGCGACCCTGCACGCGAGCCTCGACAACCAGGGCAATACTATCCGCCTCAGCTCCGACACGCGCTACCAGCGCACCGATGAGCCCGTTGACGTGCGCTGGATGAACGGGGCAGACGGTAGCAAGCCCATTGCTCACGGCCTCGCCGCTAAGCGTGGGAGAATCTGCTAGGCGCGGCTCACAGGCAGTAGAGCTGGGAAAACCAGGGCTGCTCAACATCCGCACCGATCTTAAGCCTTGCTTGCTCTGAGAGAGCCATTGCCCAGTGGAGGTAGGCATCACTCTGCTGTGGCTGAAGCTCAGCCACACCTGCGTAGCGTGCGTAGGCACTCTCAAAGAGAGCATCTGCCTCACAGCTTGCCTTATACTGAGCGCGTTCGACAAGCTGATCTCCCTCACGGAGCTGCGCGGCAACAAAACTGGGATGGATGTCCTTAGGAGTTGGATAGCCGATGCGGGGAAGCCGATCCAGAAGCTGATCTGGCTGTATCGCCGGAGACAGGGTGTCAAGAATTGCCTGCGGATGCTCCAGAAGACGATCCGCAAAATCGGTAGAGAAACCTCCCAGATGACGTGCCAACTGAACAAAAAAGGAGTCCGCAGTGAAGCCAGGAACCCAGTAGGCTTGTTTTCCAGGTAGAAGGAGCTTTCGCGTGACGATTGCAGCAGGAGGTTCCTGATCGTTACCAATCCAGTAGAGGCGGCTCTCGTAGGTCTTTTGTGCGGCCAGACGGGAAAAAAGAAAGGAGTCGGTGCCACTGTAGCCCACAACGAGCCAGGGGTGCTCTTTACTGGTTTCCTCAAGGACAGCTCTCAGGACGCGCGGAAGAGGACGGCTCTGGGAGACTCCCTGCCCCTGCAGGTAGAAAATAGCTTTCTCAGGGAGCTCCTTGAGCTCAGAAATCGCCATGTGAGGAACACTGTACACCGTCGGGAACTCCCCGGCGAGAGCACAGGCACGTGACAGAAGAGGATCAAAGTTGGTTGTTAGAATGCGGTCAACAAAACCAATTTTCATTAGGGTGTGACTCATTTTGGTTGAAGGAGTTGGGGGTGGCAATTTCAGGCATAATGTCTGTGCCACAAAAATAACGCCAGGAGACTGCCATGACCCCCAACTCCCAAGAAATTGTACAACAAATCAAAGACAAATTCGAAGAAATCATCACCTTCGTCACACAGAATCAGCAAGGCCCACCCTCAATCTATCAGGCAGAGAAACACTTACTCGCCAGCCTTCTGAGTCTGGGACGAGATCTACTGCTGGCTTTCATCATGACTCAGCAAGATCAACTCAAGCATATAGATAGTATCTGCCTAAATAGAGAAAATTTACCGATTCATTCTCTTAAAAGAAGATCTTATCGCTCAATATTTGGAAAAATAACATTCAAAAGAGCTTACTATTATAAAACCGGACAAAGTTATTTTCTGTTAGATGCGAAGCTTAAAATGCCAGAAAATACTCTCTCGGACTTGCTACGGGAATGGATCTCTCAGACGGCTTGTTATCTGCCTTATCACAAAACAGGAAAGATTTTTGAGAATATTTTGACACAGAAATTAAGCTGCCGACCTCTCGAAGAAGTTATTTTAGAGGACAGTGCTCTCGTGGAAGAATTTTACCAGAATAATTCTGTTGTATCGCCCGCCACAGAAGCCACGATTTTAGTCGCGCAAGCTGATGGTAAAGGAATTCCTATGCTCCCGGAAAATTCTCAACCGATTCGGGTACGCCTGGGCAAAGGAGAAAAATTAGGCCAAAAGAAAGAGGCTATTGTG
>NZ_JAYUPA010000328.1:0-1889 GCF_043760365.1 Armatimonas sp. | reverse complement strand
ACTATCGGTCAAAAACCCGATCCAAGTGCGCTCGGAGCTTATCTGCGCACTCACCTGCCGGTCTACATGGTTCCCACCGCGTTCGTCCATCTGGAGAGTTTCCCCATGACAGTCAATGGGAAGCTGGATCGCCGTGCCTTGCCCGTGCCGCCCTCTCCTCCCTCCTCTAGCTCCCGCTCGATGTGTGAGACACCGCTAGAGCAAGTCCTAGCGCTGTGGCGACAAGTGATTGGCACAAGTGAGGTGCTGACGGGTGACGATGTCTTCTTCGATATTGGCGGACACTCCCTTCTCTTGCCGATTGTCCGCGATGGCCTTAAGAAGCTTTTTGATATCGAGCTGAGCTTAGTTGAGCTGTTTGAGTATCCCAGCGCCAAAGCACTTGCCCAGAGAGTTTCACAGCCGACACAGACCTCGCAAAACAACGGGATTCGTGACCGAGCGGCACGACAACGTGAAGCAATCGCTCGTCTTCGCCGAAATTAATACCGACATCAATAGAGAAGACGTATGGACGAGACACAAGGTATCGCTGTGGTTGGCATGGTCGGACGCTTTCCGGGCGCACCCGATCTGGAGACCTTCTGGCACAATATAAGCACGGGAGTTTGCTCACTCTCGACTTTTGCGGCAACCGATGACCCCACCTACGTGCCCGTACGCGGGACGCTCACTGGTGCCGAGGAGTTCGACGCGGGCTTCTTTGGCTACCAGCCCCGCGAGGCCGAGGCGACCGATCCCCAGCAGCGTGTTTTCTTAGAGTCCTGCTGGGCCGCCCTCGAAGATGCAGGCTACGTCCCCGAAAACTACCCTGGCAGCATCGGGCTGTGGGCGGGAATGAGCAATAATACCTACCTGCACCTCGTACGCCAGAACCCGGAGCTGGAGCGCACTGCCGGTGCCATGACGGTGATGCTGGGCAATGAGAAAGACTATGTCGCCCTACGCGTGGCCTATAAGCTCGGGCTTCGTGGCCCCGCAATGGCGCAGAACACCGCCTGCTCGACATCACTTGTGGCAGTCGTGAACGCGGTGAATGCCCTTCAGTCCTATCAGTGCGATATGGCGCTCGCGGGGGGGGTCGCGATTTATTTCCCCCAAGAGCACGGCTATACTGTCGTCCCCGGGAGCATTCTCTCACCCGATGGCACGGTTCACACCTTTGACGAGCAGGCCAACGGCACGGTCTTTGGCTCCGGTGTTGGGGTGGTTGTGCTCAAGCGGCTCGAAGACGCTCTCAAAGACAACGACACGATCCATGCCGTGATCCGTGGCGCAGCGATCAACAACGACGGGGCCGATAAAGCGGGCTTCACCGCACCGAGTATCTCCGGGCAGGCCGATGTGATTGCGCTCGCACAGGCACTCGCGGGAGTGAGTGCCGACGAGATTAGCTACGTCGAGACCCACGGCACGGGAACACAGCTCGGTGATCCTATAGAAATTGCGGGCCTGACCCGTGCGTTTCGAGAGACCACCGACGCCACCCAGTTCTGCGCTCTGGGCACGCTCAAGCCCAATATCGGACACCTTGATGTCGCCTCGGGAGTCACAGGGCTCATCAAAACGATTCTGGCGCTCAAGCACCAGCAGCTTCCTCCGGCGATTCACTTCAACAAACCCAACCCCAAGATCGAGTGGGCCACCAGCCCATTCTTCGTCAATACAGAACTTAAGCCCTGGCGCATAGACAATGCCAAAACACGCATCGCGGGTGTCAGCTCGTTTGGCTTTGGCGGCACCAATGCGCATGTGGTGATTTCGGAAGCCCCCCAGCCCCCGGCCAGCGGGGGAGAGATTAGAGGAGAAATGCTGTGCCTCTCTGCGCGCTCTGAAACGGCGCTGGAGAGCGCGGCGGCGAATCTTGCGCAGTATCTTGCTAAGCACCC
>NZ_JAYUPA010000327.1:0-15925 GCF_043760365.1 Armatimonas sp. | reverse complement strand
CGATAGGGAAGCCGCCAAACGCCATGTTTAAGTCCCACGGCAGGTAGACGAATTTATTGGTTTTAGGATTGAGCCACAGATAGAAGTTATGGCCCATCGCGAACATATTGTCACCATTGGATGTCACCGCCGTGGCGGCTAAGAACTTCGCGAAGCCTTCGGTATCTAGAAAATTGCCGATCTCTTTCTGGAAAGTTGCCTCGTCGGACTGGTGCACGAGCTTGGCAAAGGCAATCAGACGTGCTTTCTCTTGTGCGGTTGGTTTGCCCTTGGGATCATAGCCTTTCTCGTAGCGCGCCCAGTCATCCCCCAGATAGGTTATACCGCCCCGTGCTCCCTCGGGCTTGAGGAGCATGCCCTCGCCCGTGTCGAAGTACTCCTTCAGAAAATTCGAGTCCACTTGCTGTGCCAGCGTGTAGAGCCCCAGCGACTTTTCCTCGCCCGCCAGTGTGAGCGACACTTTTGCCAGCGCGGTGCGCGGTGAGGGCAGGCCCATCCTGCGAAAAACCTCGTAGGCCAGGGTTTCCCGAATCTGAGTGCGATCTGAGAAGTTGTTGTTCAGATTGAGCTTGGTGATTCCCTGATGGCTCTGGTTCTTTACGTGCTGGTTAAAATCAATCTTAAAAGGCCGCTTGAGGCCACGTGAGCTGCTCATGTAGCTGGAGTTACCCTTGAAGCGCAGCCCGACCACATAGTCCTTGCCGTCCACCGTGACCGAGGACTTAATCTCCGGGAACTCCATGCCCATGCTGCCCGGAGCACCCGGCTGTCCTCGCGAGGGAGCCAGGTTGTCCCACTGCTCCTGTGTGAGCGTAAGCTGAATCGTATGCACCTGCGTCGGTACAAAAAACGCCGCGCCCGTCTTATCTTGTGCATGCGCCGATGCGCTAACCAGCGTCACAAATGTCGTCAGGGCAGTGAGAGGGTAGAGGATATTCATGCTTGGCAGTTTAGTTCGGCAAGATTAAGAGATCATGAAGCCGTGCTTGATTCGAAAATCTACTTTCGGCGGCGGCGTCCCAGGAGTCCGAGCAGACACAAAAAGAGTGTCCCCGGTTCGGGGACCGTGATCTGGGTAGCCAGTGTGGTTGGTGTGGTGATAATCCCCAAACTGGTGAAGGTCGTTGTGGAACTCGCGGAGAATGCTCCCCCGTTGTAGTCCTGGTTGATGGAGTTCCCCTGCTGCGAGGTCGCGATAATAAACCCGAGCGTGGTGTCCTGGTTGATCGAGATTGGGGTGGGGCGTCCGCTTCCCGCAGTGTTGAGGTTGTCCACCAGAGCCTGGAAGGGGATCGAGAAGCTCAGGAAATAATCCGTTCCTCCCCCGTCTACATCGAAGTTGGTTCCCGTGTAGTTGGCCGCGCCCACAGCAGCCCAGTTGTAGTTGCTGGCTGTGTGGGTGTAGGGTGAGGGGCTCAGGTCGGTACTGACAATCGAGGTGGTGCTCGGAGAGGTATTGCTGCCTGTACCGGGGTTCCGCAGCACATTCTGGGCGCTGCTTCCCTGGCGGTTCACCCCCGCGAAGATATCAACGGCACCATCGCTATTTGCATCAATCCCTACCCAGACATAGCCGCTGTAGTTGGCGGATTGGCTATCTTCAGCCACCCTGATGCGAAAGTAGAGGGTGCCATCCGTAAGGCTTCCCGCACTTGCCGGATCGAACGCTGTGTAAGCACTGGGAATCGTAGAAGTTCCCACCAGATCGGACTCACGCTGGCCCGTCTGCTGATCCACCGAGGGATCCGATGAGTTACCCCCACTGTACTGGATCGCGTTCCACAGGCTTGTGGAGCTAGTAATGAGCTGTGCCTGAGCGGAGAGAGGAAGAAGAAAAAGTGCCAGGGTAAAACAAATTCCCCGAATTGGAATATTTTTGAAGGGCATGCCATAGTTGTTGGTTGTTTTTAAACTAAGTTTAGTAAAACAAGTATTTCTACCTTATTGTCTGCTCCCCGAAGCTGAAACGGAATGGCCCGTCTCTGGCTGGACCTTGATCGCCCGCACGGATCGCCCCGGTTCATCGGGGCGATCTATGGGGGCGAGTCTACCGGCTCGAAGCTGCCAGTGTCGCTTTCATGGTGAGTGTCTGCTCGCCACGCTTAACGATAATTTCCACGACATCGCCGGGCTTGTAGTCCCCGAGAGCGAGGGTGTACTCCTGGACGTTTTTGATAACCCGTGCCCCAAATTTGACGATAATATCGCCCTTTTGCATTCCGGCTTTTTCGGCAGGAGAACCCGGACGAACGCCATCGAGCTGGACACCCTCGCCCTCGTAGCCGTAGGCGGGAATCGAGCCGAGCGAGACACGGAAGCGAGCGGGTTGCTCCTGCACGACGGTGATCTGCGTAAAGCCAGGCCGGTTGGGCGCGTCGGCGATCTCTCGTGCAGCACGTGCAACCAGCGTGAGCACTTTGGCCTCGCCCGGATAGTTGATCTTGTCGGCGGTGTCACTGGGGCGGTGGTAGTCGCCGTGTAGGCCGGTGAAGAAGAACAAGACGGGAATCTTGGCATTGTAAAACGACTGCTGGTCACTCGATCCAAACCCGGACTCAGAGCGCGAGAGCGAGAACTTCGCATCGGCGTTGAGCCTATCGAGAAGGGGGTTCCACTCTGGCGCGGTTCCGCTGCCCACGGCAATGAGCTTGTCTTGATCCAGCCGCCCGATCATGTCCATATTGACCATTGCGATGGTTTTCTCGATGGGGAGGAGCGGGTTTTTGACATAGTGCGCACTGCCCAGCAGGCCGAGCTCCTCGCCGGAGAAGCACATAAACAGAATCGAGCGCTTTGGTTTATTCTTTGCGAAATAGGCCGCCAGCTCTAAAACGCCTGCGGTTCCGGAGGCGTTGTCATCCGCGCCATGGTGAATGGCAGCAGCCTTGCTCTCCGCCAGTGAGTGCGTCCCGCCCAGTCCTAAGTGGTCCATGTGCGCCCCAATGACCAGAATTTCGTTCTTCAGCGCGGGGTCGGAGCCCTCAAGGAGTCCCAAAATATTCGCGCTCGTCTTGTTCTGCTTCTTGACCTCCGTCTGGAGCGTCGCGGTGAGCGGAGTATTCTTCGCCTTCCACGCCTCCACCACGCTCTTTCGCACCATGGCAATGGGCAGGCCCGCATCGGTGCCGTCGCCCTCCTCAAAGCGCAGGGCCGCATCTTCTGCGGACGCCACGATCAGCCCCGCTGCGCCTTTCTCACGAGCGACAATGGCTTTCTTACGAACCCCGCCCTCGCCGCCCGAGAACGCGACCGCTATTTTGCCCTTCACGTCCTGGGGGTATTCCAGCCCCTCCCCCACAAAGACGAGCTCGCCGGTAACTTCCCCGGAGGTGGATGTCGAGAGGGGCGAGGGCTCAAAGGTGTGCCCTGCGGCGTAGCGTCCAAAGCCGCTCACTTGCAGGCGGTTCTTGCTACCCTGCGCCACTCCGGCCGGGAACGAAAACGGCTGGAAGTAGCCTTTGGGAGCAATCGGCTTGAGTCCCGCCTTCTTAAACTGCTCCGCGATATACTTCGCCGCCGCCTCGTTGCCACGCGTCCCCGAGCCGCGCCCCGCGAGCGCATCGGAGGCCAAGTAAGTCACATGGCCTTTTACAGAATCGGGTGAGAAAGTCTGTGCCGAAGCAAATGAGCCCAGCGCAAGTGCAAGCGCAAGGGAGAGAGAGAAGCGTTTCATAGACAAGATTGTACCCATGCATTCTGATAAAATACAGCCATGACACTGAGCGTTGAGGTCGAACCGGCAATAGAGGATTCTTTAAGGCGTACGGCGCTTCAAGAAGGTATCTCCGTGGAGGAACTAATTCAGCGGTTTCTCAAACAGCAGTTTCCCAAAGACCGTACGTTACTCTCTGAGACAAAGTTGTTGGAGCGTATCAATCAAATCGAGACATGGAGTTTACATTCGCAGATCAAGGCACTCTGGGCGAAGCGTGAGCTAACGAAACTTACGGAGACAGAGGAGGCTCGACTTAGTGAACTCCAGGAGGCACTTAACACGACCAATACAGATCGCTGGGCTGATCTTGCGGAACTGGCACTCAGGCAAGGCAAGTCCTTGTTGGATCTGGCACAGGAGCTTGGACTTTCTCGCGCTGAAGTTCACTAAGCATGTCACAGACTTACATTACCCAAGCGCTGCGGCGTGAGGTGATCACTCGTGCGGAGAGCCGATGCGAATATTGCAAAGCGCTGATGGGAATGGGAACGGATCTCTTTGCGATAGAGCATATCATCCCCGAAAAAGCGGGTGGGCTGACAATTTTAACCAACCTTGCTCTGGCCTGCTCCAGTTGCAATACATTTAAGGGGAGTGCCCTCACGGGTAAAGACCCGATCACGGAGCAGATCATGGTACTTTTCCATCCACGTCAGGATGGCTGGCCGAAGCATTTTCTCTGGAGCGACGATGCCCTCCGTATCATTGGCATCACCCCTACAGGGCGGGCGACGGTTGCACTTTTGCGTATGAACCAGCAATCACTGATCAACTTGCGCCAGTTGTTGCGAGATGCTGGTCTGCATCCACCTGCTACACAATAAGCTTCTTCTCGACATTGCCAAACACATCGGTGAGGCGGAAGTCGCGGCCCTGGAAGCGGTAGGTGAGCTTGGTGTGGTCTATCCCGAGTAGGTGTAGGATCGTCGCTTGCAGATCGTGACCATCCATGGGGTCTTTCACCGGGTTGTAGGCGAAGTCATCGCTGGCTCCGTGGACGTAGCCGCCTTTGAAGCCTCCGCCGCACGCCCAGAGACTATAGACCGAGCCCAGATGATCGCGGCCATAGGTCGGCTTTGTCATATCGCCCTGCACAAATGGGGTGCGCCCAAACTCGCTGGCCCAGAGCACAATCGTATCGTCAAGAAGCCCACGCTCTTTCAAGTCCATAATCAGCGCCGCCGACGGCTGATCGGTGTCGCGGCACTGCTCGGCAAGCTGAGTCGGTAGGTTGCCGTGCTGGTCCCAGCCAGAGTGCATGAGCTGGACAAAGCGCACGCCGCGCTCTAAAAGCCGCCGCGCCAGGAGGCAGTTTCTCGCGTAGCTGCCGGGCCGGTTCACATCCGGACCGTAGCGCTCCAGAGTGTGGGCGGGCTCTTTGCCAATGTCCAGTAAGTCCGGCACCGATGTCTGCATTTTATACGCAAGCTCGTATTGTGAGATGCGCGTCTCGATCTCCGGGTCGCCGTACTCACTTAAATGCTGGGCATTGAGCGCTCCAATATCATCGAGCTGTTTGCGTCGCAGCCCGGAAGGCAAGCCATCGGGGTTTTTCAGGTAGAGCACCGGCTCGCCCTCGCTGCGAAAGCGCACTCCCTGGAACTTGGAGGGCAGAAAGCCACTGCCCCAGTAGTAGTCGTAGAAGAGCTGCCCACACGTGCGGCCCCTATCCGTCGAGGTCATCACAACAAACGAGGGCAGGTCTTTGTTCATGCTTCCCAGCCCATAGGTCGCCCACGCGCCCATACTCGGGCGGCCCGGCACCTGTGAGCCCGTCATCAGAAACGTCACGCCCGGTGCATGGTTCACGGCCTCGGTGTGCATCGAGTTGATCAGGCTAATATCATCCGCAAGGCTTCCAATGTGTGGGATCAGCTCCGAGAGCATCATCCCGGATTTCCCATACGCCTTGAACGGCTTATGAGCGGGCAGGATTGGGAAGGTCTTCAGGCCACTGGTCATGGTCGAGAGGCGCGTTCCCTTGCGAACGGAGTCCGGCAAGTTCGTCCCGCGTAGCTTCTCCAGCCCCGGCTTGTAGTCGAATAAGTCCACGTGCGACGGTGCACCGCCCTGCCAGAGCACCACGACGCGCTTGGCTTTGGCCCCCGCGTTTCTTACCTCCCCCGGCCTCATTCCTCGGCCACCCCCTCCGGCTTCGCGAAGGGGGGCGGCTTGAGCGGTTTCTTCGCCGAGCAGGCTTGCCAGCGCGGCCATCCCGATTCCGGTGGCGCTCTTTCCAAAAAACTGTCGGCGGGTAATGCCGAGATCACGTTCAAATTCCGGGTTCATATCTTACGCTCCCGCCGGTTGAAAACCGGCGTCTGCAATGGCGCTTCGCGCCGCAAAGCCCGTTCCGGGCTACCGAACATACTCCCAGCCCGGCACGGGCTTTGCGGCTGAGGGACGAAGCCACTGGCGACGCCTAATTCCATTGGGCGGCTATATCCTCTCCAGCTTCAAAAGTGGCTGGTCGCCCGAGTCGAACTGCCCGACATAGAGGCTATCGTCGGGGCCGATAATGGCGTCATGGGGGCGGCGAAACGGGGTGTCGGGCAGAGTCTCCATGGGCTTGAGCTTACCCGTTTTGTCGTACTCGGGCTTGGTGCCGCCGATATTAGCCAGCACTTTAAAGTTCGCATCGAGAATAGAGACGTAGCCGGGGACATTGCGATCTTGCGGCCACTTGCCGCCCAAGTGCCCGACTACCCAGAGTTTCTCGTTCGCGTTGTTCCACGGACGCAGCATGCGCGGGTCGGAGCCAGGGAGTGTCCATTCACCGAGCTTCTTGCCGCCCACGCTCCAGCGGGCGATACTGCGCTGGTCGCTCATGGCGATGAGAAGCGTGTCTTTGTCAGCGTAGCCGCCGTGCGGCCCCCAGTGCGGAATCCCGCCCTCGTTGCCACCGAAGAAACCGACGTACTTTCCGTTTTTATCGTAGCGGATGACGTAGTCCTTGCCGTAGCCATCTAGAACGCAGAACGAGCCATCGGGCAGGTGGAGCGTCCACGACGGCTTGTACTCGTCGGCGCTCTTGTACTTGCCTGTCTCTTTGGGCCAGCCCCACTCGGCGAGCACCTCGCCCTGGAGCGTCGTCTTGAGAATCCGGTGCGTGTTCAGGCAAGTGAGATAGAGCACTTGGCGGCGGTTTTCCTCGACTATCGAGAGCCCGTGCCCACCCGTCAGCCCGAGGTTTTTCTGGTGCACCACACGGCCCGTCGCCGGATCAAAGACCAGCAAGTTGGCGTCGGCATGGTCGGTCAGCAAGTGGAGATAGCCACTTTTGTCAAAGACCAGCCCGTGGCCGTTCTTGATGGGTAGGCTCGCGGGTTTTGCCCAGCCTGGGACGATGCGCCAATTGAACTCGCCTGGCTGGAACCC
Source organism: Armatimonas sp. (assembly GCF_043760365.1). Classification (GTDB taxonomy): domain Bacteria; phylum Armatimonadota; class Armatimonadia; order Armatimonadales; family Armatimonadaceae; genus Armatimonas. The sequence goes on along the minus strand of NZ_JAYUPA010000327.1, from coordinate 8,832 downwards.
ACCCGGCTTCGCTCGTTCCTCACTCCGCCACCCTCCCTCAGGGCAGGGAGGGTCGTGTGCTGGGCTGGGTGAGCTAATTCCCCCCTTCCCGGGTACCCTCTGGGTGCTGAGGGAAGGGGCAGGGGGATGGGTTCGGGGAAGGGGGCAGGGGGATGGGTTCATTCTTTTGTCAGTGCCTCATCTAAATTAAAGATCGAGAGGCACACTTGAGCCAGCGCGGCGTCCTCTGCAACTGCTAAGTTTGAGTTGCGCTTGCTCTCGCCTATCGCCAGAAACGCTTTGGCTTGCTCGGGCTCCAGCTCGTAGGCCACTTTTGTGCGCTCGTAGCTGCTGCGTAGAATTGCCAACTCTTTAGCCGACGGGCGACGGGAGCAGATGCGGCGGAAGGCGTTGCTCAGGCGCTTGTCGGTGGCGGCAGTCTCTAGCATGAGTTTTTCGGCGAGCACGCGGCTGGCCTCCACCCAGGTAATGTCGTTGAGGGTGGTGAGGGCGTGGAGCGGGGTACTGGTGAGCGATGCCCGCACTTTACAGGCTTGCCTTGTCGAGGCATCAAACATATTGCCCGGCCCGACCGTGCGCCGCCAGAAGGTGTAGAGGCTACGGCGGTAGAGATCAGAGCCGGTGGACTGCGGGTAGCTAAAGTCGCGCTCCTTGGTGATAGAGAGGCTGTCCCAGATGCCCTTGGGCTGGTACGGGTAGACCGGCTTGCCGCCTATTTTGTCGTTGAGCAACCCAGACGTTGCCAGTGCCACATCCCGCAAGATCAGCGAGGGGAGCCGAAACCGTGCGCCACGGGCCAGGAGGCGATTTTCGGGGTCGCGACGGCGTAGCTCGGGCGTGATTTTACTGGACTGCTTGTAGGTCTGGCTGGTGAGAACTTGCTTCACCAAGCGCTTGACATCCCAGCCGGAGTCCATGAACTCGGCAGAGAGCCAGTCGAGTAGCTCGGGATGTGAGGGCTTCTCCCCCAATAATCCGAAGTTTTCACTGGTTTTCACTAAGCCGATACCAAAGAACTGCTGCCAGAGCCGATTCACAAAGACCCGCGCTGTGAGCGGATTCTCACGGCTCACCAGCCAGCGTGCCATATCAAGACGGTTGCCGTTGACCGTCCCCAGGTAGGTTGGCGTCCCACACGTCACTTCCTCTTTAGGGGAGAGATACTGCCCTCGGTCGAGAATATGGGTTACTCTTGGTCTGGCATCGGACATGACCATCACGCGCGGCAGGCTCGCCTGGAGCGCATCCCGCTCCTTGGTGATCGCTACGACTTTCTCTTTTGCTGCCGTCAGCTCGGGCGCGGCGCTGGTGCCTGGCTTGAAGTAAAAGCCGGACGCGCCGCCCCCGTTGACGATCTTGACGATTAGTGTGTTTGCGCCGGGCTGAAGTGTAGCGCTCACGCGCTCCTGATCGGGAAGCACGCCGCGGGTAATTTTCTTCGCCAGCACTTGCTTACCATTCACCCAGACTTTAAGGGCATCGTCGCTGCCAAAGCTCAGGGGAAGTGTGGTCGCCGTTGTCACGCTCAGTGTCCGGACGAGATAGTGCGCCGTGTTATCGGTGTCGGGGAGTGTCTGGGAAGTGCCCTCCGCCCACTCCGGGCGCTCCGTGCCACCGGTCAGCTCGGCGAGTGGTTTGTCGGTGTCGAACGCGGCATCGAAGCTCGTTGCACTCACGCTTGCGGCCAGCTTCCAGGGCGAGAGACTTGTGGCGATGAGGCCGGGCTGAGGGAGCGCTTCCAGTCGCTTCACCTCGGCAGTTGCGCTCCTGAGATCAATGGCAAACTGCCCGAGCTTTTTGCGTTGCTGCTCATTTTCCGTCACCGTGATCGCGGGATCGGCGATTCGGTACTGCCCGCCGCCCGATGGTGTCCCGGTCTCGGGGACATTGTTGAAGTAGGCGAAGAACTTGTAGTAGTCGCGCTGGCTGATCGGGTCGTATTTATGGTCGTGGCACTGGGCGCAGGCCATGGTGAGCCCCATCCAGGTGGTTGATGTCACATCCACCCGGTCGAACAAGATCACATTGCGCTGTTCCTCGGCAATCGCGCCACCCTCGCCATTGAGCAAGTGGCAGCGGTTAAAGCCCGTCGCGATCTGCTGGTCTTGCGTCGCGTTTGGCAGTAGATCCCCCGCGAGCTGCTCTACCGTAAACACATCGAAGCGCTTGTTGCTATTGAACGCCTTCACCACCCAGTCCCGCCAGACGTACTGGAACGTGTCACCGTCTTGCTGGAAGCCGTTTGAGTCCGCGTAGCGCGCGGCGTCAAGCCACGGCAGTGCCATCCGCTCTCCGTAGTGTGGCGAGGCAAGAAGTTTATCAATAAGTCGCTCGTAGGCACCGGGGCGCGTGTCGGCTAGAAACGCATCCGCTTCCTGCGGCGTCGGTGGCAGGCCCGTGAGATCCAGCGTCACCCGGCGCAACAGCGTCACTTTATCGGCCTGCGGTGCAAAACTTAGCTTCTCTTTGACGAGCCGCGCTTTCACGAAGCTATCAATTCCGCTCACTTCAACGGGCGGCTCTAGCGGGCGCTTCACCGGAACATAGGCCCAGTGTTTTGCCTCCCGTAGTGCACTCTCCCAGCCTGCAATGACTGTCTGCTTCTGCGCGGAGAGCACCGGGGCACCAAGCGGCATCCGATCTTTGCCGCCCTCGCCGCGCACGCGCTCGACAATGCGCTTGGCCTGCGCGGGCGTCAGCGTGCTTTCCAGGCTCAGGCCGCCTTGCTTCTGCTCGGCATTGTGGCAGGGGAGGCAATCGGTCTTAAAGATCGCCGTCGGGTCGGTGGATTGCTTTGTGGCGGGTTTTTGGGCCACTGCCAGCGAGCCTGCCACCAGCAACGGCGCTATCCCGATCCAGATTCGTGAACGCATGCTAGTTCTTTGTGCGTGGGGGGCGGGTTTTCCTTCCCACAGGCAGAAGATGAATCTTCGCTCCCATGAACGGGAGCGTCTTGTTGTCCTCGTGCCTCCGACACAAAGGGCGTGCCGCCCATCCGAATCTCTATGGCTGCTTGCAGCCTTCGTGTCGCGAAGCGACAATATCACGCCCCCGTTCATGGGGGCGATTATTCATGGGGGCGATTAGAGGGGCGACTGTTCGATCTCCACGAGCACGGCTCCGTGCTCGACGCGATCTTTTTTGGCCACATGGACGGCAGTGACCGTTCCGGCAAACGGGGCTTCCAGAGTGGCGAGAACTTTCATGGCCTCCACAATGGCGAGAGGCTGGTAGGCTTCCACGGTTTGCCCGACGGCCACTAGTACGTCCGCAACGACGCCGGTCATGGGGGCGCTCAGGCTGCCGGATTTCTTGGCGCTGGTGCGTCGCCGACCGGGAGTCACCGGGGTGAAGGCGAAGCTGCGGCCCTGCCAGCTTACCCAGACCGTGCCGCGCTCGTCTTGGACAACCGGGACGGCGACGGTGCGCCCCGCCTGCTGGAGCTCAATGTCGCCGCTGGGGAGCACTCGCGTGGTGGTGTCTGCACCGGGCGTACTTGCCTCGATTTCTTCGTCGTTGTAGAGCCACTTGGTCATGCGGATTTCGTATTTCTCCAACTGTCTGTGGTTCGCCATCCGTAAAATTCCCCCTTCGCGGAGCCGGAGGGGGGCAGGGGGGAGGCCGAACGCGGCGTAAGCGCTCCCAGCGCCATTAACACCTCCTCGGGGATCTCCGTGTTGGGTTTCCAGCCCGTAAATCGTTCGGGGAGAAAGCCCGTGTGGAGCTCTCCGGAGATAAAGGCAGGATTGGCGAGAATGGCGCGCAAGTACTCGATATTGGTGGTCACTCCCAGCGCGACGAACTCAGAGAGGGCAAGGTCTAGCCGGGCGAGAGCGGCGGTGCGATCCGGGCCGTAGGCGATCACTTTGGCGAGCATGGGGTCGTAGAATGGCGGAATTTCCATACCCTCGGTGTAGCCCGAGTCCACGCGAATCCCCGGCCCACTCGGCTCCCGCCAGCGCCGCAGTGTTCCCAGCGACGGCAAAAATCCCGTTGCTGGATCTTCGGCATAGATACGCGCCTCGATACAGTGGCCGCGTGACGGAATCTGCTCCTGCGTGAGCGGCAGTGGCTCGCCGCGCGCGACGGCGATTTGCCAAGCCACCAAGTCCGTGCCCGTGATGCTCTCGGTGACGGGGTGCTCCACTTGCAAGCGCGTGTTCACTTCCAGGAAGTAGAAGCTGTCGCCCGAGACGAGAAACTCCACCGTCCCGGCTCCGACATAGCCCGCCGCCTTCCCCGCTAGCACGGCGGCAGCGGCCATCTGTGCCCGTAGTGCGGGAGTGAGGCCCGGTGACGGCGACTCCTCGATGATTTTCTGGTGCCGCCGCTGGATGCTGCACTCGCGCTCAAATAGATGCACGACATTGCCGTGCGTGTCTCCAAAAATCTGGAATTCGATGTGACGAGGCTTGAGTACATACTTTTCGAGCAGCACCCGATCCTCGCCAAACGCGGCTTTGGCCTCGCGCCGCGCTTCGGAAAGCTGGGGCAGAAAGTCCGTAAGCGTGTCCACGCGCCGCATCCCGCGCCCGCCGCCGCCCGCCGAGGCTTTGATGAGCAGCGGTGTGCCTATCTTCTGCGCCTCCGCTTGCAGTAAATCATCGTCTTGGTTGTCGCCGTTGTAGCCGGGGACACACGGGACGCCCGCTGCCTGCATGGTGTTTTTCGCGCCGATCTTGTCTCCCAGTGCACGGATCACCCTGCCCGGCGGCCCCACAAAGGTCACTCCCGCTGCGGCGCAGGCATCGGCAAAGGCGGCGTTTTCCGAGAGAAAGCCGTAGCCCGGATGCACCGCGTCGGCCCTGAGCGTCCTTGCCGCCTCCAGAACCAGCTCGCTACGAAGATAGCTCTCGCTCGCGGGGCCAGGGCCCAAACAAACAGCGGCATCAGCTAGGCGGACGTGCGGGGCATCGCGGTCGGCGTCGGAGTAGACCGCAACCGGCGAAATCCCTAGCTCTCGGCAAGCGCGAATCACTCGGACGGCGATCTCTCCTCGATTGGCAATCAGCAGTCTTTGCATGATGCAGGGATTGTACCCGGCTCTCGCAAATTCCCAACACCACTCATAAGAAACCTAAGCCCTCACCGACGGCTTACAAAGAGCTACTCTGGTGGGAAGGAGGTACCGCCGACGAGCCCGAGAGCTGGCTGGTGGCGCTCGTGAAAGGGGAGAAGATCCTCCAGCTCTCCGCGATGGGCGCGGGCTACGTGCTTTCCACGGGGATCTCTACCCTCAGCGACTTCACGAAAGTCCGCAAAGCCTACCCGAAGCTCGCGGTGCACGCGGGCTACTTCGGCTCCGAGGACGAGCCGGGTTACGTGGGGTACTTCTTCGACGATCCCCGGAATGGTGTCGCGTTCACAATTGGCACCCAGGACGATATCTCCACCTACAACGGCTTGCCGAAAAGCTCCCCGGAGAGTATTGTGGTGCACCCGGTGCGGCAAAAAGTGCTGCGGATCGAGCACGGCCTGGTCGGGTTGGAGGAGAAGCCACTGGGCGAGACCTCCAAGCGCATCGCTGCCTGGTTCGCGGGGGGGACACTCAAGCCGCTCTAAGCGCTGGCAAAATAAGCGGCGTTTCGCACAATCGAGTCGAGCCATTTTTCGGGCACTTCATCGTCGGTGAAAATCGCATCCACGGGGCACTCGGGCTCGCAGAGGCCGCAGTTGCAGCACTCGTCGGGGTTGATGAAAAGTTGCGTGTCACTGTCGCCACCCTGAATGCAGTCCACCGGGCAGACCGCAACACAAGACTTATCTTTGACGCCGATGCAGGGATCGGCGATGACATAGAACGAATTTTTTTGCATGCTGTCAGCCTACCGCCGCGCCTCTGGCCCTGTCCGTGACTTTTGTCATAGAATGCAAGAACGATGACCCGAGAAGAAGCACTGCGCCGCGTTGTTTTCCTCAGAGATACCCCCGAGGCCGCTGTTGCCGCGCTGCTGGTTGCAGGTACGGTGCAGACTCTAAGCGAGGGCGAGGTGCTCTTCTTTGAGTCGGAGCCGTCGCACGGGCTACTGGTTGTCTTAGAGGGCGCCCTGAAAGAGAGCAAGAACGATGCACGGGGGCGGGAGCTGATCCTTGCGATCCACAAGCCCGGAGCCAGTGTCGCAGAATTACCCCTCTTCGATGGCGGGAACCATCCCACGCAGGCCGTTGCGCTTGCCACCCCAACTCGCGTTTTTCGCGTCGCTCGCCCCGCTTTTGATGCCGTTCTGGAGCGCCACCCCACACTGGCGCGAGGCGCACTTAGGGCGCTCGCCATCCAGCAACGCAAGCTCCTGGAGATGCTCAAGGCACAGGCGCTCCACACCGTTCGCTCCCGCCTGGCCGCCTACTTGCTGGCGCAAGACACCCCCAGTTTTACGCTGCCCGAGACCAACGAGAGCATCGCCGCGCAAGTCGGCACCGTCCGCGAGGTGATCTCTCGCACCCTGCACCAGCTTGCGGATCTGGGGCATCTCACGCTCGCGGGCCGCACGATCACGCTTCTTGACCGCGCGGCGCTGGAGAAAATCTCCGATGGGCAATGATCTAACGCCGGGGCCTGAAAGGCCCCATCTTAGCGACGCTGCGCGTCAAGCGGCCCGTGGCCGCGTTGATTTGGGTGTGGCCACGGCCTGGAACAACAAAGGAATCCCACTGGATCTGGCGAAACTGTCTCCATGCCTTCTGCCTCTCACCGAGCGGGCAGGTTACCAGGAGCACTTCCGCGCACTGTGCTCCTTTCTTGGGCAGCGCACTCCCACGGAAGCCGACTCGCCCACCGTCAAGGCCATCGCCGACGCTGCCCGACGCTTGGTGGAGCTGCGGGGCAACTGGCTGAATCCGCCCGATCTGCCGGGCGACGAGCTGAAGAAACGTACGCTCACGAACCTCTACAACGCCCGTCCCGCGTGGCTGGCGACGGCGCACCGGAAGCTCGACGAAGCCGCTGCCTACGGCTGGAGCGAGCCGCTGGAAGGCGACGAGATTTTGGAGAAGCTGCTCGCGCTGAACCAGCAGCGGGCGGGGAAGTAAATCAAGCGCGGGCTCGGCCCGCTTCGCCGCAGGCGGCCCAGAGGTGGCCTTTCAGGCCGCATCCGCCCACACCCCTCTTTGGGTAGTATAGAGGCATGGATACCACAACCCTTGCCCTGGACTGGCAGGCCGCGCTGGCCGCTGAGTTTTCCGCTCCGTACTTCACCGCCCTCACCGAGTTTGTCGCTGCCGAGCGCGCTGTGCATCCGGGCGCGGTCTTTCCCGCCGAGGACGAGGTTCTAAATGCGCTGAAGCTCACCGCGCTCGCCGACGTGAAAGTGTTTATTTTAGGCCAAGACCCGTACCCGACGCGCGGCCACGCCCACGGTCTGGCGTTCTCGGTTCAGCCCACGGTGAAGCCGCTCCCGGCATCGCTACGTAATATCGCCAAAGAGCTGGAGAGCGATTTGGGGATCCCTAAACCGATGTCGGGGAGCCTGGTGCCTTGGGCTAAGCAGGGCGTTCTGCTGCTCAACACTGTGCTCACCGTGCGTGAGGGTGAGGCCAACTCGCACCAGAAACGCGGCTGGGAAAAATTCACCGATGCCGTGATCCGCGCCGTCAGCGACGCCAGCTCGGAGCGCGTGGTCTTTATTCTCTGGGGCAAGCCCGCCCAGAGGAAAACGGAGCTAATTGATGCCAGCAAGCACACGATCCTCAAGTCTGCGCACCCGTCGCCTCTGTCGGCCAGCACGGGGTTCTTTGGCAGTAAACCGTTCTCTCAGGCCAACGCCGCCCTAAAAGCCGCCGGGCGCACGGAGATTGACTGGAAATTATGATTGCAAAAAAATAGGTTGAGCCTTTTGCACGAATTGCTCCCCGCCGACAACCGCCGATTGAAATCGGCGTCTAAGAGCCTCGTTCCTCGGCTACGAAGTCGCTCCGCGACTGAGAACTTAGGAGATCGGTAGTCGCGGAGCGACTTTTTGGCCGAAGGCCCCCAGACGCCCCCTTTAAGTGGGCGGATAACGATTCATGCAAAAAAACTTGGCAATAAATTAATCTTGCGGTAGTTAGTGGTACAATCCGAACATGAACAAACGACAATTTTTCTCTCTGGCCGGCGCATTTCTTGCCCTGGCGTTGCCGTGCCGCGCAGCGGACACTATCTTCCTAGATCTCAAGATAAATAATGTGAAGTACGAAGGAACGTCGAAGCTGAGAGGCTTTGAAAAGCGCATTGAGTGCGGGAGTTTACAACAGAATTTTGCCGCGCCTGGGCCGGGTGCGGTGCGACCCAATCCTCGCGCTGAGGGAGGCGTGACCCTGACCATCACGAAACTTCATGATGTGAACAGCCCACAACTCATTCAGGCTTTCCTTGAGGGGCTTGCTATTGAGGGGAAGTTCTCCTTCGTGAAGATCAATCAAGATAAAGCTGACGAGTACTACACTATTGATGGTAAGCGGGGACGTGTGACCGAATTTGCTATGAGTGCAGGTGGTGGTGCGCCGGGTGAAAGTATCACCCTTACCTTCTCGGAGGTCACCTGGACCTCCACGCCTATGGACGACAAGGGGAAAACAGCAGGTAAGCCCATCGTCTACTCATACAAGAAGTAAGCGTTGCATGTGGGGGAGGGGCGCGGTAGAATTGACCCATGCCCTACGTGATTGCCGAGCCCTGCGTCGGCGTAAAAGATAAGTCCTGTGTTGCGGTCTGCCCGGTGGATTGTATCCACGGAGGCGACGATGACAACCAGCTCTTTATTGACCCGGTTGAGTGCATTGACTGCGGCCTCTGCGAACCAGAGTGCCCTGTGGATGCGATTTTTATGGATGACGAAGTGCCTGAGAAATGGT
>NZ_JAYUPA010000326.1:0-15927 GCF_043760365.1 Armatimonas sp. | reverse complement strand
GGGTACTAGGTAACGGCAATGTGATTCTCGCGCTGAATCGAAGCGCCAAGTACCCCGGCGGCGGGATCGCTGAGGTAGACAAAAAGGGCACGGTGCTCTTTGACTGGAAAGGCACCCAGTCTGAAATCAACACGGTGCAGGAAATCGGCAAGGGGCGCTTACTCTGCACGGAGGCAGGGAATAATCCGCGTATCTTGGAGATAGAGAAAAAGTCCGGCGAGATCAAAGTGGAAGTTCCGATCCAAGCGCAGACCAAAGACCACCACCTTCAGACCCGCATGACCCGCAAGCTGAAAAATGGCAACTATCTCGTGCCGCAGCTCTTAGACAAGATGGTGCGCGAGTACACGCCGCAGGGTAAGGTCGTCTGGGAGGCCAAGACACCAGACTGGGAAAAGCCTATCAATAACTGGGCGTTTACGGCTATTCGTCTCGATAACGGCAACACGCTCACCGGCTGCACACTCGGTGATCTGACGGTGGAGTTTGATAAGGCGGGGAAAGTGATCTGGTCCGTCCATGACTCCGAGCTGCCCGGCGGCCCTTTTAACGATTGCTGCGGTGTCCAGCGCCTGCCCAATGGCAACACGGTGATTACTGCCCATCACGCTCAGGGCAACGAAGTGAAGCTCGTTGAGATCACCCGCGATAAGAAAATTGTCTGGGAGCACCGTGATCCCACCAAACCTGGGATTCACCACTTTCAGATTCTTGATACGAATGGTAAACCAATCAAAGGCCGTCCACTCAAATGAACAACGCACTAATCGGAAGCCTACTCGCGCTGGGCCTGCTGGGTCAGCAGGCCGCAGCGCCCTCCGTCATTGACATCACCAAGTTCAAGCCCTACGGCTACAACAGGGGCGACGGCAACTACGTGATCGCGCCGATGTACACCAACGCACCAGAGCTGACGGCGCAGGATAGCGTGCCCAAGGGCAAGGTCTACGACTTTGTCATGAAGTCCACGGACAGCCCGCTCTTTCCGGGGATCGCGAAGAATAAGCCCGGTGAGCTCGTGCCCTACGAGCGGCGCGTGTGGGTCTACGTTCCTAGCCAGTACGTGCCCGGTAAGCCCGCACCACTGCTCGTCACCCACGATGCCATGGGGCGCGGTGAGCTCCCCAACATCCTCGACAACATGATTGCCGCCAAGCGGCTGCCTCCGATTGTCGCGGTGATGATCAGCTCCGGTGGCGGCGATGCGCAAGGCAGCGAGCGCGGTCTGGAGTACGACACGGTCTCCGGCAAGTACGCGGAGTATATCGAGACCGCCGTGCTCCCGCGCGTCAGTAAAGATTACGGTGTCATTTTCTCGAAAGACCCAGATGCCCGCGCGACCATGGGCTGTAGCTCGGGTGCGGCGGCGGCGTTCTCGATGGCCTGGTTTCGCCCCGATCTCTACCACCGTGTGATTAGCTACTCGGGAACCTATGTTGACCAGCAGTCGCCAAAGAACCCGGAGTCACCACGCGGTGCCTGGGAGTACCATGCAAGTATTCTGCCCCAGTCGAAGCGCAAGCCGCTCCGTATCTGGATGCATGTCAGTGAGAACGACAACCGTGCCAAGGACCCTGAGGAGACGCTCCACAACTGGGTGATGGCCAACGATCGCATGGCAAAGATCCTGAAGGCGAAGAAGTACCCCTACCAGTTTGTCTTCTCCAAAGAGTCCGGCCACTGCGACGGGCGTGTGACCCGCCAGACCCTTGCCCAGGCGCTAGAGTTTGCCTGGAAGGGCTACAAAGACCGGGGGCGGTAGGCACATATACTGCGGAGAAAGTGACAACGGGAACCATTTCTCCGCCAGCGGGTACACTCTCCCGGAATGGCTACAATTCTTGGCATTGATCTGGGCACAACCAACTCGCTGGTCGCGGTGGTAACGGCGGGTGTCCCGCAGGTTCTGGGGGGACTGCTTCCCTCCGTGGTGTACTTCCCCGAGGACGGCACCACGCCGCTCGTGGGCACGGGAGCACTTGCGTATCTGACGTCGCACCCGACCCGCACGATCTACTCGGCCAAGCGGCTGATGGGTAAGGGCCACGGGGACGCCGAGACGCTCCGTGGGAGCCTTCCCTACCTGCTCACCGGCAACTGCCAGATCGCGCTCGGGGAGCGACTGCTCAGTGCCCCCGAGGTCGGGGCATGGGTGCTACGGACACTGAAGCAAACTGCCGAGAAAGCGCTGGGCGAGCCGGTGTCCAAAGCCGTGATCACGGTTCCGGCCTACTTCAACGACTCCCAGCGCCAAGCCACCAAAGACGCGGGCGAGCTGGCGGGCCTCGATGTCATCCGTATTGTCAACGAGCCCACGGCGGCGAGCCTGGCCTACGGGCTACAGAACACGAAAACGGCCACCATTGCCGTTTTTGATCTGGGCGGCGGCACGTTCGACATTTCAATTCTGCGCCTGGAAGACGGCCTCTTTGAGGTGCTCGCCACCGGCGGCGACACGCGCCTGGGCGGCGACGACTTCGACGATGCGCTGGTGGCTTGGCTCCGCGCACGCGCCGTGCTCCCACATACCGAACCCGCGACCATTCGCCTTGCTGCCGAGAAGGCCAAGCGCGAGCTGAGCGAGAAAACGGTTACTGATCTCTTCGGGATCGCACTCACCCGCGAGGATTTTGAGGAGGCTATCGCGCCCCTGATAGAGCGAACTCTCGCCGCTTGCCGCCAGTGCCTCACCGATTCCGGCCTACAGACCCGCGAGATCGCCGAAGTGGTGCTGGTGGGTGGTTCCACGCGTGTCCCCGCCGTGCGCGATGCCGTCGGGAAGCTCTTTGGCCTTGCGCCGCACACGCACCTGAACCCCGATGAAGTGGTCGCACTCGGTGCCGCACTCCAGGCTGATATTCTCTCGGGAAACCGCGATGACTTGCTCTTGCTAGATGTGACCCCACTCTCACTCGGGATCGAGACGATGGGCGGCGCGGTCGAGAAGCTTATTTTTCGGAACTCAAAAATCCCCAGCACCGCCAAAGAGGAGTTCACCACCAGCGTGGACGGCCAGACCAAAGTGCTGCTCCACGTGGTTCAGGGCGAGCGCGAGCTAGCCGCCGACAACCGCTCGCTGGCACGCATTGAGCTTTCGGGAATCCCCCCCCTGCCCGCTGGTGTCCCTAAAATCGAAGTTCATTTTCTGCTCGATGCCAACGGGATTCTGCAAGTGAGCGCGAAAGAGCTGCGCTCGGGTGTGGCCACTGAGGTGCGCATCAAGCCCAGCTACGGCCTCGATCAATCGCAGATCAAGCAGCGCGTCCGCGACTCGTTTCTCCACGCCGACGAGGACTTCGCCGCCCGGATGCTCGCCGATATGCGCACCGAGGCCCAGGCTGCCATTCTAGGGGCGCAAAAACTCCTCACCCGCTACGACGGCGATGACAAACCCTCTATCGAGGCAGCGCTGGCCGAGCTGATCGTTGCCCAAGAAAGCGCTTCCGACCACAACCTCATCCGCGAGAAGATCGAAGCCCTCGACAAGATCGGGGAGAACCTCGCCGCCAGCGCCATGAGTAGCATTGCCAAGAGCCTCATCGCCGGGAAAACCCTCGCCGAGGCCAGCGAGTATCTGGAGGAGCGCAAGAAAAACGATGGGCTTTGATATAATGCCAGCATGACCACAACACGTGCAGACGACGAGATTATTGATCTGCTCGCGACGGCTCCGCAGATGCAGGACTACCGGCCTTCCGACGAAGCCAAGGAGCGTTTCTGGGAGCTGGTTCAGCGCAAAAAAGACGCGACTCTCACTATCGCCGAACAGATCGAGCTAGAGCACTACAACCGCCTAGAGCATCTCATACGAATGGCAAAAGCACAAGCACGACAGAAGTATCCCCAACCGGCATGAGCCATACCCACATTCCAGCCGCACTCCGTCGCCTCGTAGTGGAGCGGGCGAGGTATCGTTGTGAGTACTGCGGAATCCATGAAGATGACACTGCTTTTGGCTGCCACATAGACCACATTATTGCAGAAAAGCACCGAGGGCGAACCGATGAAGCCAATCTGGCTTATGCCTGTGGTTTCTGCAATCAGAACAAGGGAAGCGACATTGCCTCCGTCCTCTCACCCGATACCCCCGAAATTATTCGCTTCTTCCACCCAAGGCGTGACCTCTGGGAAGACCACTTTAGCCTCAATAATGATTTCGTCATAGAAGGCATTACGGATATTGGCAGAGTAACGGCGGAGATTTTTGGGTTCAATCAGCCAGAGCGTGTCGCAGAGCGTCGGTTACTATGACCATCCCCTTTGATTTCTTCGTCCTCGCTGGCGTCGCTGCGGAGCTTCGGGCTGCGCTGGTCGGGGGGCGGATTCAGAAAGTGCAGCAGCCGTCGGCCAATGAGCTTATTTTGAGCACGTTCTCCAAAGTGGCGGGCGGGCGGCGCTTGCTACTCTGCGTGGATCCCCACGCGGCGCGGGTGCACTTTACGCAGATCAAGCGCGACAACCCGACGCAGCCGCCGGGGTTTTGCCAGATCGCACGGAAGTACTTAGAGGGTGCGTGGATCGAATCCATAGAGATGCCCTATCCGGACAGAATTCTGCACCTCGTCTGCCGCACGGTCGAGGGCGAGCGCGTGACCCTGATCTGCGAGCTGATGGGCCGTAACTCCAATGTGATCCTCACCAGCGGCGCAGGCGTCGTGCGAGGGGTGCTGCGCCACGGCGGCGAGCGCGAGATGCATCATGGCGCGGCCTACAAATCGCCGCCGGGAATCTCCACCGACGCCCCGTTTCTCTCCAAGTTTGCCGAGACGGAGGCAGCACTGCGGCCCGAAGGAGAGCTTCTCCAGCGCACGAAGCTTGAGCAGTTTGCACCGCACTCGATTCAAGATGCCGAAGGTCACACAGTAGGCGTCTGGGCCTTTGAGACCAAGAGCGTGACGGGCTTTCCGCGCGAGAGCATCTCGGTCGCGCTAGACACGTTCTGGGCGACCAAGCTCAGCGAAAAGGCCGAAGACAGCGCCGAAGCAACGGCGGAAAGAGCACGCCAGCAAGCGCTCACCCGTGTCGAGAAACAGCTCGCCGAGCTAGAGCGTACATTTGCCGAAGCCGCCAATGCAGACAAACACGAAGAGTGCGGGAACTTGCTTCTGGCGCATCTCAGCCAAATCACCAAAGGGGTGGAGAGCGCCGAGGTGACGGACTTCTACAACGATAATGCACCTCGCACCATCGCGCTCGATCCCAAGAAAACGCCGCACGAGAACGCCGAAGCCTGGTTTAATCGCGCCCGCAAGGCACGCGATGCCGCCGAGTACGCGACAAAGCGCAAAGCGGAGCTAGAAGTGGAACGCGCAGCGCTCCAGCTAAATCCCCCCCTTCGCAGCGAGGAACGAGCGATTGCCGGAGGGGGTGGCGGCGCTAAAGCCGCCGGGGGAGGAGAGCGAGCCGGGGGAGGCAAAAACGCGGGTCAGGGGGGAAAGAAATTCGAGGGCCACAAGATCCGCACCCTCACGCTCGATGGCGAATGGACGCTCTACATCGGAGAGAATGCCACCAGCAACGATTACTTACTGACTCGTGTCGCCGCGCCCAAAGACCTCTGGTTTCATATCCGAGGGGTCGCCGGAGCGCACGGTGTGCTGCGTACCAACGCCCACCCGGAGCGTGTCCCCGACAGTATCTTGCGAAAAGCCGCAGGTTTAGTTGCCGCGCGCTCGGGCGAGAAACACGCGGGCCTGGTTCCTGTAGACTACACCGAGCGCCGCTACGTTCGAAAGCCGCGCGGTGCCAAGCCTGGCCAGGCAGTCTACACCGTCGCAAAAACGATGGATGTGGAACCGTCGCCCTAGCCCCCGCAAACAGGGAAATGCAGGTACAATGCCCGCATGAAATCGTATCTCCCTCTCTTGATCTTGCCTGCGATTGCGCTGGTCTTCACACTGACTGAGGCACAGTCTAAGATCCAGGTAAAGGCCACTCAGAACATGGTGAAGTCCGCCAATGGACTTCTCTCGTTGCTCACGACCGAGCAGAAAGCCAAGGCGCTCTTTGCCTTTACTGATGCTGAGCGCACCAACTGGCACTTTGTCCCACGCGATGACCGCAAGGGCGTGCAGCTCAAAGAAATGGACGCCCAGCAGAAAGCGGCGGCGCTGGCACTGCTAAAAACCGGGCTCTCGCAGAAGGGCTACACAAAAGCCACGACGATCATGGCAATGGAAAACGTCCTGAAGGCTATTGAGAAGGGCACCGGCCCGGTGCGCGATACCGAGCGCTACTTTGTCTCGTTCTTTGGGACGCCCCCCTTCGCGGCGAGCAAGCCCTGGGGGTGGCGCTTTGAGGGGCATCACTTCGCGCTTAATGTCACGCTGGTGGGTGGGAAAGTGGCGGCGAGCCCGAATTTCTACGGCACCAACCCGGCAGAGATTCGCGTGGATGACGGGGGAATGAAGGGCACTCGTGCTCTTAAAGACGAAGAAGAGGCGGCGCGGGCGCTTCTGACAGCGCTCACCCCCGAGCAGCAGAAAATCGCGATCTACGACGTAGCGGCTCCCAATGATATCTTCACGGGCGATAAGAAGAAAGTCGCGGCGCTGGAAGCCAAGGGGATTGCGTACAAAGAGCTGACGAAAGAGCAGAAGAAGCGACTCGATGCGCTGATCGGAGTGCATACGGGCAATATGGCATCGGATCTGGCAAGCGCTCGCACAGCAAAACTTAAGAAAGCCGGAAAAGACGGGATTCTCTTTGCCTGGGCGGGCGAGACGGAAATTGGCAAGCGTCACTACTACCGCATTCAAGGCCCGACTTTCTTAGTGGAGTACGACAACACCCAGAACAACGCCAATCATATCCATAGTGTCTGGCGGGACTTCGACGGCGACTTTGGCGAGGATCTGATCGCCGAGCACCTCGCGAGCGAAAAACACTAAAGAGCTAAGATGAAGGCAGTTTTTGTCACAGAGCTGGGGGAGATCGAGGTGTTGCTCGACGAAAAACACGCCCCGACCACGGTGAAGAACTTCCTGCGGTATGTCGCGGCGAAGGCCTACGACGGAGGGACATTCTACCGTACTGTCACTACGGAGCCGGATAACCAGCGGGATAAAACCATCAAGATCAATGTCATCCAGGGCGGTGCGCGGGACGGCTTCAAGGCCTTCCCACCAATTGCCCTTGAGCGCACGAGCAAGACCGGCATCAAGCACAAAAACGGCGTACTCTCCATGGCGCGCGACACCCCAAACTCAGCGACCGAGGCGATCTTTATATGCGTGGGAGATCAACCAGAGCTAGACTTTGGTGGCAAGCGCAACCCTGACGGTCAAGGATTCGCCGCATTTGGCAAAGTGATTCGTGGAATGGATGTTGTGAAGAAAATCCACAAGAGCCCCGCCAAAGAGCAGAGTCTCACCCCAAAGATTGCGATTCAGAAAGTGGTGAAAAAGTGAGTTTGGAGAAGCGTCCACTGGGCCGCACGGGTTTGGAGGTATCGGCAATCGGGCTGGGTGGCGCGGGTATTGGGGGTATCTACCAAAACACGGTGGCGGATCGAGATACCGTAGACACTGTCGAGCTGGCGCTGAACCGTGGGATTAACTTTATTGACACGTCGCCTCTCTACGGTCAGAGCGAGCGCCGACTAGGGATCGCGCTGCGTGGCGTGGACCGCACGAGTTACTTTCTCTCCACCAAGACAGGAACGCACCCGGACTATAAGCAAGACTACTCCTGGGACGGGACGCTGCACACCGTCGAGAACTCGCTCAAGCTACTGGGCGTGGACTACTTTGACATTCTGCTCGTACACGACCCAGAGAAGATCGAGCCCGTCTTTGCCAAGCGCGGAGCGCTCGAAGCTCTGGAGTGGCTTCGCGAGCAGGGCGTGGTCAAAAATATCGGGCTGGGCCAGCGGCACCATCACTTTCACAAGCAAGCCATCAAGAGCGGGCGCTTCGATGTGATCCTCACCTACAACGACTACCATGTCACCCGCACCACCGCGCTGACCGAAGGGCTTTTAGAGACTGCCGCTGAGCATCATATTGGCGTGCTCAATGGCTCCCCCATGGGCCACGGCCTGCTCACCGGTGTTGATCCGCGCACGCTCCACACGCCGCACCTGATTGAGCGCGATGCAAAGGCCGCAACAATTTTCTACGACTGGTGCCAGAGGAAGAAACTCAACCAGAAGGCCGTGGTTCTGCAGAGCTGCCTGCGCCAGCCGCTGATTCATTGCACGCTCACGGGGGCAAAAAACAAGGCGGAGCTTAGAGAGAATCTGGATGCGCTGCAAGAGCCGATCAGCGATGGTTTTTGGGAGGACCTGAAGGCACTCAATCTCACTGAGGGACAAGTCTAATCTGTCGCCCGACGGGATCAAGTTCGATTACCCTGAAACGGCTGATAAAGTCCATTCCAAGCAGAAGCCCGTGCTCAAAGCCGCTCGCCGGGTTGTGCACCGTGTCCAGAAACGACGCGGCAGTGGCCTCCGTGTAGCTCGTGAGTGGCTGACTTGCCTGGGAGAGTAGGTCAAACCCAACCGCCAGTGAGCGTGTCTCGATGCGCTTATGAGACTGGCCAATCCCGATAGAAGCTTGGAGCGTACCACGACGGAAGTGAGGCGTTAGCTGTGCTCCTGCTCGGAGCGAGAAAAAGTCCTCCGTTGCTCCCGTATCCAGGATCGCCCAGAGTGGCACTTCTGTCATCTGATCGCGCCGACGGCACCGCACCCCAATCACAGGCTGATCCAGGATGAGATGAAGCGGCAGTTGCAGCGCCCCACTTTCCTGCACAGAAGGCCGCTCCAGCAGTGTGAGCGTGTTTTGACGCAGATCCAGCCGCTGTATCCGCTCTCCAAAAACTCGCCAGCCCACGAGCCCGTCGAAGCCCCCTAGGTTTGCGGGAGCAGATTCCACCGGCAAGGAACGTAGCTCCAGGGTATCCAAGCGCAGCCGCTCCGCGCGGTGAAGGCCTCCCCCACTTTGCCCCTGGAGCCCCGTCACCACTGTGCTCGCAACAAACAGAGGGCGTAGCCTTGCCACTGCGGCAGAGGTTAGCAAAAAGTGCCGCCCGCCTCCCGTATCGTAGAGCAGCCGCATGCGGTGCCCATCCACTTCGGCATCGAAGTAGAGCATTCCCCGAGAATCACGCTTGAGGCGCAGTGTCTGCACGGGTAAGGACTCACCGACCGGACAGAAAACCTGCCCACCGGGAAAAGCATCGGTGAAGCGCAGGGCATTTAAGGCACTCTCACGAAGCGGCTTGCTCCAGAAATCAAAGGGATAGCCACGGGGTGCCAGTCGGGCGAGGGTTGCGGCAGAACGGGCAGCCTCCTGGGAATCAAGCGTTGCGGAGAGCAGAGCCAGCCAGCCTTCCGCGCGCTCAGGGCGCAGTGCAGTCGCCTGTCGTAGATAGCCTCCGGCGGCGACAGCGTCCGCGTCCCAGCGAAGGGCAAGGGCACCCCGTGCGACCAGTGGCCAGTATGCCTGAGGATCGCACCGCCCGGCCCACTCCGCACTCTCGCGTGCCCGCTGTGGTTGCCCTGCACGCAGGTACGCCAGGGCCAGAAGCCCTTCCCGCTCGGGGGTAGACGCGGGTGCACTCTCCCCCGCTACAATCGCTTCCTGCCAGCGATCCAGCCGCAGCAGCGATCTGAGTTCGCCTTCGTAGAGCCGTCGTGCCCGATAGCCCGCCCGCGCCCGAGTGAACTCCCCCTGCTGGAAGAGGACATCGGGAAGAATCGGGGAGAGCGCAGCGGCGGCAACCCTAGAGATCTGTGGCATACACCGTCATTTTACCGGCCTTACTTGTAGATCCACCAGCTAGCAAATCTACCAGGCACTACTTTGCCCTCATGTTCTTCGCCCACGAGAGACCGCTCGTAGGATGATCAACAAAACAACGGCTCCCACAAAGGCGACGGCGGTGCTCCCGCCCCATCCGCTGTAGCTATGGCCGAGTAAGGTCTTAAACAACCAGCCCCCCAGGAAAGCACCGAGGATCCCCACGAGCAGATCGCCCAGAATGCCGCCAGGGCCTTCACCGGGAACCACCATTTTGGCGAGGACACCCGCCACGATCCCCACGATGATCCAAAAAATGAGATATTCCACTCTATTGCCCTCCCCCGGTCGAGCCGGGTTTTTCAGGCGCACCGGGCTCACCCGTTTGTCCAGGCTGTCCAGGTTGACCGGGCTGTCCAGGTTGACCGGGTGAGCCGGGTGCCCCCGGTGCGCCCGGCCTCCCAGGGGCACCGGGAGCACCAGGCACGACGATGACCCGAGAGGGTGCCGGTGGGCCCGGCACGACGACAGTGGTGTGAGTTGGAGCGGGCGGATCAGAGGGCTCCACTGTCGTGCAGCCCGTAATCGCTGTCAGTGCGAAAGCTAAAATAGCCAACGGCAGCTTCATAGGGTTGCCTTGCCCTTGGTTAGTAGGTTGAAGATCATCAGGATCACCGCAATCACGAGGACGAGGTGAATAAGTGGCCCTCCGAAACTCATAACCTGACCAAATAGCCAGAATGCAAAGAGTACGGTGATTACTGTCCAAAGTAAATTATTCATGGTATGTTTTCCTTAAGTTTTAGTTACGGATTTGTCATTACAGGGAGACATTCAGGAGAAATATTAAGAGTGACAGACAATCCATTGTCTTGCCAAAGAAAATTACCACAACCTGGATAGACCGTTTGATCTGAGCGGTAATAAACCGTGCGGCCTTCTTTCCATAGGCTGAGAGTGGCCTTCTCTAGCGTGAGCGTCATTCGATGACTGTCCCACCACTTTCCTGCACCACAGTCGGGTATGTTGCAACCCTCTCCTTGTTGTCCTGGCGTATTGGTAGATCCATTGGCGTTAATGATGACATCATCCGCAGATGTCTCCAGATTTGTGAACGCCCCCTCGGATTTTGTTTGGTTGATAATTTGCACCAGTCTGATACTCATCTCTGTTCTCCTTTCACTCTCATTTCTAAAGTTTAGTGTCGATCAGGCCTGTGATTCCCACACCATAGACACGTGCTAGCTTGGAGCTATTTTTCACATCGCGAGTGGAGATGGGGATAAGCCCCTTAATCCGCAGGGATGCACCAAGGCGCACGTTCCCCTCAAGCTGAGCGACTGCCCGGACACTATCTACAGCACGTCGTGGCCCCGATACCTGCGCTGCACCCGCATTGATTCCTTGTCCCACGGAGAGAATCGGAACGACTTTCGTCTTGTTGCCTGCCTCGCCGCTCGGATCGCCTGTCAGCTTATTGACCGCCTTATTGATCTCTCCCCCGAAGCGATCCACAACAAAGACAATCCCGGCACCCTTCAAAATATCTTCGAGCTGGGCTTGTGCCTGAGGGGTAGCCACTATTGCTCCTAAAAAAACGGCACTCATGCCAAAAAGGGCTTTTTGTGTTCGGAAATTTATTTTATTCATTCTTTTTTTCTCGTCTTTTTTTCTGGGATCACGTCTCAGTAAATATTTAATGCCTGTTGGTACTCTAAGTTAATACTAGAAATGGGAGGGAGATTTGTGGGATAAAGATGCTCACCACCCTCTATTAGCTCAGTAGGTACAATGGGATCACTTTGCTCAACACGGATCAGTGTAATCAGTACTTGAAGAGGCTCATCTCCTGTGTTTTTAATTTGGAAAGTACACCCAGAAGGTTCGTAGTAAAGTGTCTCTTCCACAAGATTCACCTCTTTATTCCCATTAACTGTCATGGTTCCACAGCCTTTTTGTGGCACGAGAACGACTTCAAAGCGCTTATGTGCGTGCGAAGGCATCTCTTGACCGGGTTTAAGAAAGAGCAGGATCGCCTCACTTTGCTCTCCTTTGTAGACGCACTTGACAACGAATTTATCATCGCTGTATTGCTCCATATCCCGCATGTTCTTGTGCATTGATTTTCTTCTTTTTAGCGTTTCAAGTTTTTATTGGTTTTATTGACATATTTATTTTTCTGTCGGAAGAGATCGGGCCGAGCGCGTAGCTTTGGCATGACCTTTCGAAGGTGCACTGCCCATTGCTCCGCGAGCGCCAGTGGTGTCGAGTCATGTGCCTTGGCCTCCTGTACTCCAATAGGAACAATCAGGTGACCATTTGCGACAATTTTATAACCGTAGTCACCCAGCGCTTTGACCTGGATATCCGAGGCTTTCAGACGCGGATTATTGAGGATGTTGCGAAGACGGTCATAGACATCATCGGAGCGCTCCTGATCTGTTTTATCGAGGTCACGATCTGCTTTCAGCACGAAAAGCGTCTCGCCCCCCAGCCCGATGGACATCTCGGCATGTGCGGTTCCTACTAAAAGTAAGAGCAATCCGGCTACCAGCACGTTTTTTTGTTTCATTTTAATTTCCTCTAACGTTCTTGTTCTTGCTAAATAGTTATCTATTGTGATAGCGAACATAGTAAAGACGCTTTTGCCCGCGCATCACCCAATAGCCAATTTTTTTACCCTGGCTATAACGATAACTGCGCGATGTTTTCTGTGACTTTCGCTGATCGTCATACTTCTTCGCAGCATAGGCTGCTCCTGCTCCTAGGGCGAGACCCGTCTTCGGATCACCTTTGAGCGTTTTATGGATTGCAAGAGCGCCCAAGCCTATCCCAAGGTTTCGCATGTCATTTTTATCTTTTTGACTTTTTGTCTGCGCAAAACTCATACCTGTTGTTGCTAACATCAGGCTGGCAATGGCTAGAGCGAGTGTGGGAAATCGGTTCATCTTCTTAAATCCTTTTTTTAGCGTTTCTTAGTTCTTCAATAGAAGTCATATGCAGCATAAGGAACCAGGTTCCCCTTTTTTACCTAAGAGATTGAGATAAGATGCAAGCACAGAGATAAGATGCAAATACAAATGAAATACTATGGCTGGCGTATGGGAATCGTTTTCAGCCTTTTTTTTGCCCTACTCATCGGGGATGCCTATTTGGCTAACCGCTCGACGCAGGGTTTGACCGAGGCGCAGGAACTGATTGCTCATAGCTGGGAAGTGCGTGTGAAGCTGCGCGACACGCAGATTCAGTTTGAGAAATCTATCTCCGCTGGCCGAGGATATGTACTACTAGATGATGTCTCAAATATCCAGACCATGGAAGTTGCCCAGAAGGCGATGAAAGCCGACATTGATAACCTCAGTACGCTGGTGAAAGATAATGCGCTGCAACTGGGAAACATCAAAAAGCTGCGCGTGATCGTCGAGGATGAGGTTCGGGTGGTGGCGGAGGCCGTGAGTCATAAGCAGAAGCTGGGCGAGCTCTGGAAGGCGGATAAGTCGCGGGCTTTCACGATGCGGGCGCTCTCCTCGAAAAACTACACCACGGCGCTTCTTTCCTGCCTCAGTGACATGGAGCGAGAAGAGAGTCGCCTCTCGCTGATACGCCACATCGAGGCAAAATCCTTTGAGCGTCAGACCCGCCTCACGATCTTCGGAGCGGCGGGTATTGCGTGTGCGGCTCTCGTGGCGACGTTTATTCTTGCCTATCTCATGCTGCGCGAGAGGTTCCGGGGCGAGACGGTGATGCGCCTGGCCAACACGGAGCTTGAGGTGCGCGTCGGGGACCGAACGGCGAGTCTTCAGCAGGTTAACGAGCACCTTCAGATGGCTAACAACGAGCTGGAGGCGTTCTCCTACACCGTCTCGCATGACCTGCGGGCTCCCCTGCGCCACATGGTCGGTTTCGCCGATCTGCTGGAACAGAAGTCCGCGGGGCTATTAGACGAATCAGGGCAGCGGTATCTCAATCTGATTAAAGAGGCAGGCTTGCGTGCAGGGCGGCTCATTGATGATCTGCTGACGTTCTCGCGCATGAGCCGCGCCGAGCTGCGCCATAGCCTGATTCCGATGCAAGAGATTGTGGATCGCATCTGTGGGGAGCTCAACGACGAGCATCCCTCGCACAAAATCCACTGGGCGGTCATGCCGCTGCCCAATGTTTGGGGAGACCCGGTGCTTGCCAATCAGGTCTGGCGAAACCTCCTCGACAATGCGGTGAAGTACTCCAGCAAACAAGAAATCTCTCAAGTTGCTGTCGGCTACCGCAAGACCGACACCGAGCTGGAGTTTTATGTCCGAGATAATGGGGTCGGCTTTGACATGTCGCACGCTGAGAAGCTCTTTGGGGTCTTTCAGCGCCTGCACGAGACTGAGGATTTTGAGGGAACGGGAATCGGGCTGGTGACCGTGCGCCGAATTATCGTCCGACACGGAGGCCGCACCTGGGCGCAGAGCGAGCCGGGCCACGGTGCGACGTTCTACTTCTCTCTGCCCCTCGCGTGCTTGGAAAAACCACAATGAAATCAATTTTACTCGTCGAAGACAACCCCAATGACATCGAGCTCGCTCTGGGGGCACTCGCATCGGAGACCTATGCTGAGAATATTATCGTCGCCAAAGATGGTCAGCACGCGCTTGATTTTCTCTATCGCTCGGGTCAGCACACAGCGCGCGAACCGGGAAACCCGATCTTAATCATGCTAGACCTCAAGCTGCCTCGTGTGGACGGCCTAGAAGTGCTGCGGCGCGTGAAAGCCGATCCCGTGCTCAAGCACATTCCCGTGGTGATGTTCACGGGCTCCGGCGAGGAGTCTGATCTGCACACCAGCTACGGACTTGGAGTGAATGCCTATGTGGTCAAGCCTGTTGATTTTAGTGAGTACGCCACGGCCTTGAAGATGATCGGTAGGTTCTGGACCCAGATCAATCAGGCTCCCTCTGTTTTAGTTTTAGGAGAAGGAGTGGAAATACAATGAAAAAAGTCCTATTTGTGGAAGATAATCTCAATGATATTGAGCTGGCTATGGAAACACTCTCTCAAGAGATCTATGCCGATGCAATTGTTATTGCTAAAGATGGTCAACACGCACTTGATTTTCTCTACAGATCTGGGGTACATCAGGATCGCGAGCCAGGGAACCCGATCTTGATTATGCTTGATATTAAACTGCCTAAAATGGACGGTTTAGAAGTGCTGCGGCGCGTGAAAGCCGACCCCATTCTCAAAGATATCCCAATTATTATGTTTACCGGCTCCGCTGAAGACTCAGATCTAAAAACAAGCTATGCACTGGGAGCGAATGCCTACGTCGTTAAACCGATTAATTTTGCCAAGTACGCGCTAGCACTACAGTCCATCAGCAATTTCTGGACAAAGATCAACGAGCCGCCGCAGGACTCTGGGATAGTTGTATGATAACCTACCAGTTGTTGCATTTAGAAGACAATCCCAGTGATGCGGAGCTTGTTCTGGCTTGTCTTGATGCCTCCGCGATTCGGTACAACATTGCTTTAGTCACGAATCAAGCGGACTACCTCCAGGCACTTACCGAGAAGCTGCCCGATCTCGTCATCTCTGATTTTCGTCTGCGATACTTTGATGGTATCCAAGCGTTTCAATTCTTGCAGGAGCATAATACAGTCATACCGTTTATCTTGCTGTCTGGTGCGCTTCGGGAGAACAATGCCGTCGAGTGCCTCAAGCTCGGGATGACGGACTTCATCCTCAAGCACCACCTGGAGCGTCTTCCGCCTCTTGTCGAGCGTGCGCTGCGGGAAGCCCAGGAGCGCCGGGAGCGGATCGCCGCCCAGGCAGCTCTGCTGGAACGTCACCAGGAAATTGAGGATCTGAACAAGAGGCTCCAGAGGGCTATATGGGAGAGCCAGCATCGCATCAAAAATAATCTACAGATACTCAACGGCCTCGTGGATGCAATGCGTACAGACAAGACTTCGGGCTCACCCCAGTCATTGGAGCGCCTCGCGAGCCATATCCGTGGCCTGGCAACACTGCACGATGTGCTTTCCTATCAGACAAACACCCCCGGAGTATCTCTGGATCGTCTCTCTGCACGGTTGGCCTTGGAGCGTCTGATTCCCGCAATGGCAAGCGTCCTCGCACCACGCACACTGACCCTGGATGCAGAGGATGTTGAGCTAACGGTCAAGCAGGTCACTTCTCTGTC
>NZ_JAYUPA010000325.1:0-1890 GCF_043760365.1 Armatimonas sp. | reverse complement strand
AATACGTGGCATCAGACTTTCCTTTTTTCCTTGTAGCTGTGGATATTAACTGTGGACATACAACCTTACCTGGTGAAGGTACATAAACTCCAGCCCTTGGCTCAGAAGGCAACTTTCTTAGACAGACGAACCAATCCTATGGATAAAACGACACTTTAGTCATAAGTTTTTAGTGACAAGCTGCGTCCTCGGCGTAAGACGACATAGAGTAGAGGGGCAAGCACGAGAGTGAATAGAGTGGAGCAGGTCAGGCCGCCTATCACAGCCACCGCAAGCGGCTTTTGAAGCTGCGCCCCCGCGCCGATTCCCAGTGCGAGCGGAACCAGTCCTAGGAGTGCTGTGAGTGTGGTCATTAGGATCGGACGCAAGCGGCGCTCTCCTGCCAGAATGACAGCCTCTTCCGGTGAGAGCCCTTCGGATTCCGCGTGCTGCGCCTGATCGAGGAGCAGAATCCCGTTTTTTACGACGATTCCCACAAGCATTACCGCCCCCATGAGGGAGCTGACATTGAGTGGTGTGTTTGTTATCCAGAGCCCGAGGGCCACTCCAAACAGCGCCAACGGCAGGATCAAGAGAATCGTCACCGGGGCTGTGAAGCTCTTAAATTGGAAAACCATCACGGCAAAGACGAGCAAAACAGCAAGCGCGAGAACCTGCATTAAGTTGGCAAACGAAGCCTGCTGACTCTGGTACTGCCCGGCAAGGACATAAGTCACTCCGACAGGTAGTGGCTCGCGACGCATCGCCGCGCTGATATCGCGCATGACGCTTCCTAGGTCGCGGCCCTCAAGCTGAGCGGTGACCGCCAGCATTCGCCTCTGGTCCTCACGGGTGATCTCACTGGTTCCTGGAACGGCAGCCAGCGTTGCAAGCGAGGAGAGGGGGACATACGCCCCTAAAGGTGTCTTGATGAGAGTCGCGCCAAAACCTGCGGCATCGGAGCGGAGCGCTTCTGGATAGCGCACGCGCACCCCAACCTGACGATCTCCCTGAAGGAGCTTAGTGGCCTCGATACCGAAGAGCGCATCACCAACCTGCTCACTAACGTCACTGACACTCAGCCCGGCCCGGCCTGCCAGAAGCGGGTTCACGCGCGCCGTTAGCTCCGGCCCCGATTCGACCACACCAGATTTCATGTCCGCAACGCCGCTTACTTTGGCTAGCTTCTCGGCAAGTGCTGCCCCTGTCTCTTCGAGCTGCTTCTGGTCTTCTCCAAAGAGCTTTATCTCGACGGGCTCGGGCGCACCTGCGAGATCTCCAATAAGATCCTGGAGAACTTCGACAAACTCCACCTCAATGCCGGGAACGTCCTCCGCGATCTTGCCACGTACTTCTTCGATGACGGCTTCGATATCGCGCCGCTTGCCGGACTTGAGCACCACCGCAAAGTCGCCCGTATTGGGCTCGGTGATGAAAAAGCCTAGCTCTGTGCCGGTGCGCCGTGAGTAGGACTTTACCTCAGGGGTTGTTGTGAGGATCGCTTCGATCTTCTTGAGGAGCCTATCGCTCTCGGCAAGCGAGGTACCTGGTGCCGTGACGTAATCAAGGATGAAGGCCCCCTCGTCCATTGTGGGCATGAACCCCGTGCCAAGGCGCGTCCCGAAGAAGACCGTCCCGCCGAGCGCCAGCACCGCGCAAACAGGCAGGAGCCAGATACGCTGCCGTAGACAGCTGCGCAGAATCTGCTCGTAGAGCCGTAAGACCTTCTCAAAGAGCCTGCCGTGCTCGCGCTGGCCGACGCGGGTCTTGAGAAACGCGGCGCATAGGCTCGGGCTGACGGTCAGAGCCAGGGCGAGAGAGACCAAGAGGGCAATGGTAAGGGTGACGGCCAGCGCGGTGAAGAACGCCCCCGCAACACCCGTGACGAGCGTGAGCGGGAGAAAGACAACC
>NZ_JAYUPA010000324.1:0-1891 GCF_043760365.1 Armatimonas sp. | reverse complement strand
GGAACTCCTCCCAGGCAAACCGAGCGTTGTTACCCGCGTCAGCCACGAGCGCTGGAAAGTCGGCCGCCTCCGAGGGCGCCTTTGTCCCAACACTGATAACCGCCAGCTCATTACTTTTCATGGCGCCCCCTTCACTGCTCATTATGTCTGATAATGTCCTTTATCAGGCACAATAGGGGTAGGGGGCAACCCTCTACTATTTGCACTGAGAGCAAGACACCGAGATCCCGAGCGCCAAGCAGCTATCCGACCGATATCACCAGAATACCAAGAGGTCATCTTCGTTTTCTGCGATGTCCTAACTGTAGCAACTTCTCATTCTGTTCCTCGATCACTGTGCTGCCTGAGAATTTCTCAGACAAGAGCTCTACTTTATTCGAGGAGTATAATGACTACGAACAGCATCTCTACAACGCCTAGCACGGCCAACACCAAAATACCCTACACAGATCACTCTGGGGACTACATCCCAAAGATCAGCCCCTGGAACCGAAAACTCACTTGTAGCTACCTAGATGCGGGAAATACCGCGGCTAAAAAAACATGCTGTAGCGATGTGAAGATGATTGATCGCGCTATTGATAAGGCGTACCAAAATGGCGTGCAATCGCATTTGGGCATTACCGCGATACAGGACTACCCATGCGTTACTCAGGCCGAGATGTCTAGGTTATCAAACGATCTTGGTAGAGTCATCGAACACCACGGCATAAAGATGGAGATACCGGAAGAGATAGATCTCGCAGGCCAGCCCGGAGGCGCACGACGCAGTACGATGCAATACTGCAAGGGAGTAGTTTTTGAAAGATTATCGAGAGAGCTCGGTAAGGTGGTAGATAGCAAGCCGATCGCTTTTAGTAGGGATGTTCTTAACTACTGCAAAAACATCCTGACATTTCCGATGCGGAAAAATGACCCATCCTACTACACAATACTGCAGTAGCGGTGGTCGCCTCAGCTACCCCCTCTCCTCCTCTGGTATCCCGGTCAAAAGATCCAGTGACCGCTCCTCGAGCAATTTGCCAGAGTTGTTTGTACGCCAGGCCAAGCATTTACTGAGAAGATATTCGTTAAGGCACTTTCTATCGTGGGCTCGGTATACTACAGCCATAGTTCGACCGAATTTGCCCCGCACCTGACCAGTGCGATCATAGGCCATGGAGGTGATGATTATTCGTTTTTCCGTTTCAAAAAACTCCTCAACGTTCTTTTTTACCCACGCACCAGCTTTCTGTTCTGCCGCCTTTCTCAGCTCTGGTGTGTCAACGCGCTCAAGTCGGATACGCTCTTTTAACTTCATTGACCACCCGAGATCGATCTCTACGTCGAGTGTATCTCCATCAACAACTCGTAATAGGATCGCGCTACGATTAAACCGATCCTCTGGCATTTCCTGGAAGTCGTCTGTTTTCAAGCTTTCTCTCTTCGCCGATTAATCAGATTTTAATTCGAGTGGCATGACTTTAAATCTACGCCCTATCTTTACCAGTTGCGTGCGCCGCTTATTAGAGCAGAACTACTCGTGCGTTCCTGTCTTCTTTTGCGGGAGCCGTTTTATCGGAAGTTGGACTACCTGAAAACCTTGGGCTTTATACTCTTCATCCTTGAGGCGCAGGTGTTCAAATATCGCGGCAATGTCGTAGTTAAAGCGCTTGGCAAGACGATCTCGCACGGCTCGCACGGCTGCTACGATAGGATCCGTCCACTCTTTTTCGTCACTCACGATCACCCCCAATAAGCTCTAGCGGCGTACACATTAAAGGCGCTGAGTATCCCAGCTCTTCGCACACCTTCACTATAACACGACTGACGCCAGCGTTCGCTATGTGTCTGCAATTCCACGTAAGTAAGTACTGAATGCCGGTTACCGCTGCTATAGCCACGTGGGTAG
>NZ_JAYUPA010000323.1:0-5292 GCF_043760365.1 Armatimonas sp. | reverse complement strand
TTGCTAAAGAGCGGCGTGAGAAGCAGCGCAATGGCGGCACCTCGAAGCGCGAGCTCAACCCGCGCTACGGGGCACTTATAGATGAGGCAAGCCAGTCTCGACTCACGGCGAAGACGGCAAAGCTAGAGATCACGGACCTGACGGCGCAGCTTGCGATGGAGAATCAAAAGCTACGCAATCTCCCTGCACTTCAGAAAGCGATGGAGAACCTTGATCTCAAGGTGAACCAGGAGCAGAACCACCGTGGAAAGCTGAGCGATGCCTACACCAGTGCGGAGCAGCAGGCCAGTATGGAGAAGAAAGAAGCGAGCCAGACCCTCAAGACGGTCGGTGAGGTCTACGCTGTCAGCCTCGCGGGTCCGAAAAAGCGCATCACCCTCGGGCTAGTGAGCCTGATTCTGGGCGCGATTGTTGCGGCTCTCATGGTGGCACTACGCGAGTGGTCTGACCCCACTATTCGCTACGAGACGGATATCGAGCAAGCCCTAGATATCCCCG
This sequence comes from Armatimonas sp., assembly GCF_043760365.1. Classification (GTDB taxonomy): domain Bacteria; phylum Armatimonadota; class Armatimonadia; order Armatimonadales; family Armatimonadaceae; genus Armatimonas. The sequence continues at coordinate 4,794 of NZ_JAYUPA010000323.1, read as the reverse complement.
TTTTGACTGGCCTGCCCGAGACCCGTGCGGTCTTATCAGGCAAGAGTGTCGGCGGCAAGCCACGGCGGCGCGGTGCGCCCAAGGGCCTGCTCTCGCCCCACGATAGCTAGGGAACTGAGCTAAGGAAAACACACGTGATTACCCGAAACCCGGAAACAAACCATCTTCACACTGAGGAGCACCTGGATACCACATCGCTGGATCGGATCTCCTCCACACCCGCCGTGACCCTTGTCCCTGCGGAGGCACTCCGACGCGTCCATATCGCCATCGAGCGCTCGGATGCGGACTTTGCACAGCTTCACGCAGCCATGGAGTGGCAGCTCGCCGAGGGCACCAATGCCAGTCACTGGGATCAGGCCGCCGAGCACCTCGACGATCCGATGCTAGATGCGGACAGTGTCTTTGGGATCACGAGTGCGGTTCCTGGCGAGGGAAAGACCACCGTCGCCATGCACCTGGCTTTCAGTATTGCTCGCAACACGGGGCGCAAGATCTGCCTGATTGACTTCGGGCTGGGCGACAACGAGATCTGCCGCCGGATGGGCATCCGCACCGAAAAAGGGATCGTGGATGTTCTGGAGGGCCGCGACTATATTATCCGAACGCTCCAGCTCTCCGACTGTGGCGATCTTGCGGTCATGCCTGCGGGCAGGCTGCCTCGCAACCCCAACAAGGCCGCCCGATCCCCGGCTGTCACCGAGGTCATTGCCGCCGTCCGCGAGATCTACGACACCGTGATCGTGGATCTGCCTGCGGTCTCGACCGGCAATGCACTTCCCATTGCGGAGCACCTGGATAAAGTCATGTTGGTGGTCTGTGCGGGGGCGACTCCGAAAGATGTCGTGCAGCAGGCCGTGGATCGCCTGGGGCGCCGTCGGGTGCTGGGAGTTGTCCTCAACCGCATGAAGTCATCTGTACCCACGAAGATCCAGCAGTTCTTCCGGAAGGTTGCTTAGGAACTCTTGATGAGTGAGCTGTATTCGGCGTTTACGTACACGTGCTTGACTGTCTGGATGGTGCTTGGCACCGCCACTCTGGGCAGCAGTTGCTACCTGGCGGGTCTGATGGCGCGTGCGGCACTCCGCCGTAAACCCGTGCAGGCGGTTACCTGGGGGCAGCATCCGCCCAAGCTGATCGTGGTCATCCCCGCGCATAATGAGGAGCTGGTGATCCAGCCCACCCTCGCGAGTCTGTGTGTGCAGAGCTATCCTCGTGAGAGCTTTGAGCTGGTTGTGATCGCCGATAACTGCTCCGATACGACCGCTGCTCTGGCACGCGAGTGTGGTGCGACGGTGCTAGAGCGCCTGGATCTGGAGCGCCGTGGGAAGGGCTATGCGCTGGAGTGGGGGATCGCGCAGCTCTGGGATCGCGTCGAAAAGCCGGATGCTGTGGTGGTGGTGGATGCGGATACCAAGGCCGCCCCGGACTTTCTTGAGATACTGACAAGGGAGCTCTTTGTGGGCATCGCCCCGGAGGACTGGGCAACACACGCACGGGTACTTCAGGGCCGCTACGGTGTCCTCAATGGCGGAGAGTCGTGGCGTGCCGCTCTGATGGAGGGCGCTTTTGAGCTGGTCAACCATGTTAAGCCTCTGGGGCGCAGTGTTCAGGGGTTTACGGTCGGGCTCAAGGGAAATGGCATGGGCTTCACCCGCGCTGTTCTTGAAGCGGTCCCTTGGAGTGGCAATAGCATCACGGAGGACATTGACTACGGCCTGGATCTGCTTCTGGAGAAGGGCATTATCGTGGGCTACGCTCCCGAGGCGCTGGTTCGCGCCCAGATGCCCAATACCAGTCAGCAGGCAGCCTCACAGCGGGCACGCTGGGAGCGGGGCCGCTACCGTCTGCTGGGGGAGCGGGCCCCCCAGCTCTTTTGGGCCGGGATGAAACGGGGCGACTCACGGCTTGTAGATGCCGGGCTAGACCTGGTGGTTCCGCCACTTGCCGAGCTTGCAGCGTTCCATGCGGCCTGGCTGGGGCTGACGGCTCTCTGCTTCAACATGGGGGTACTGATCCCCGTTTGGACCCTGCTGGTGCCGCTCTCCCTAGTGCTCTACGCGGCCTATATCTTCGGGGGGCTCCGGGTTGCCGGGGCACGTCGTGAGGTCTACAGTGCCCTGATTCGGGCTCCCTTCTACGCACTCTGGAAGTTTGCGCTCTACGCTCTGGTACGGCTTAAAAGAGGCAAGGCGAAGGGCAATGAGCCGCTGGAGTGGGTTCGGACGGAGCGAAGCCCGATGGCGGATGAGCCTAAGCGCCCCCTAGAGGATGCCGCATGAATATGGTCATTGGAATCGTCTTTATGACGGTTCTTATGGGGATATTTGTGCCCCGCTGGCAGCTGAAACACACAGTGCTGCTGGGGGGATGGGTTGTCTTGATGGTGCTGGTTTTCTATTCGAAAAGTAAGTAGAAGAGAATGATGTTAACTATGTCTGCAAATCCTGTGAAAGAACTAAGTGAGGATGAGAGGCGCCGCCGTGCCCAGATACGCGCGGGCCGTCGCCGTCGAGAAGCCGATCAGAAGAAGCGCCTTCGTAAAGAGCGTATTCTCTTCGCCCTCCTGGGGAGCGTGGGCAGTGTTGCTCTATTTGCAGGAGTCTGGGGTGTCAAGAAAGTGCGCGAGAGCGGGGGGCTGCGAGAAGCCGCAAAGGGCCTGGTCAAGAGCATCGCCGTCACAACCGGAGTCGGGCCGAAGGGGATGGTTCCCGTGCCTCCCACCGAGCGCGCCGACGAGCCGATTGTGGTCTACAGAGATGGCACCGGCGAGGGCTGGGATGACTGGTCCTGGGCGACTCATGAGAAAGCATCGGCGGCGATGGCGGCCAATGGCATCAATGGGATCGCGATGACTCTGAAGGGTAGCGACGGAGTCTACTTCCACCACACTGCCTTCCCCGCCGATGGCTACGGGGCGCTGGAGTTTCTCTTCAAGGGGGCTTCCGAGACGGTCATGGCGACGGTTTTCGATGAGTTTGGCAAGCCGCGCCGCCAGCTCACACTCACGAGCTATGTGGTGAACGGGGTCGCGGGGCTCAAGCCCGGCTGGCAGAAGATCTCCGTGCCCCTCAAGGCACTGGGCGTCGGCTGGGGCGATAAACTCAGTGGTGTGGTTCTCCAGTGCGCCGTTCCCACCGCGACCGGTGAGGTGGGCTTCGATGATATTTTTCTGATGCCCGATACCAGCTTGCCCGCAGCGCCTAAGTCGTACAACATTCCTGTTAGTGTGGATGCTCAGGCGGGGAAGCATCCGATCAGCAAGTATATTTACGGGGTGGCGCATGCGAGCAAGCAGGAGCTTGAGTCGCTGGGAGCGACCATCAACCGCTGGGGGGGCAACCCTAACTCCCGCCACAACTGGGTCAGTAACTTCTGGAACTCGGGGAGCGACTGGGAGTTTCGTAGCCACGCGGGCGATAAACCCCACACGACGCCCGGAGGGGGCGCCGATGAGTTTATTAAAAACAACCGGGAGCTAGGCATTGACAGCTACATGAGTGTCCCCACTCTGGGCTGGGTGGCGCGCAGTGGCGACATTCAGGTGAAGTCCGACAATGTGCCCTGGAAAACCGGCCCAGGTATCTCTGGCTGCGACGGGCCTATCGCGGGCTACGATCCCACGGAGAATCGCAAGCGCACCAGTGTACGGTCCGTGGCACGTAAAGGCCGAGGCTTTGAGCTGAGTCCTAAGCCGGGGGAGACGGTCTACCAGGATGAGTGGGTCAACCATCTGGTCAAGACCCACGGAAACAGTGTCGGCAGCGGAGTCAAGTTCTACGCGATGGACAATGAACCCGATCTGTGGTCCTTCACGCACCGGGATGTGCACCCAGCGCAAATGGGCTACGATGACATGCTCAAGAACTTCACGGAGTATGCCACGGCGGTCAAAGACGTTGACCGAGGGGCGCTGGTGGCGGGGCCTACTGTCTCGGGCTGGACAAGCTTCTTCTACTCCGCACTAGACCGAGGCGGCGATGACTTCCGCACGTCAGAGGATCGCCGCGCTCACGATGACATGCCCTTTATTCCCTGGTTCCTGAAACAGACCCAGGCGCAGGACGCCAAGCGCGGCAAGCGAACCCTGGATGTGCTGGACATCCACTACTACCCGCAGGCGGAGAATGTCTATAGCGATGCCCGAGATCCTGCGATGCGTGCCCTCCGAATCCGCTCGGTGCGTAGCCTCTGGGATAAGACCTACCGGGACGAGTCCTGGATCGCCAATACAGGCGACGGCCCGGAGGTGAAGCTCATTCCCCGGATGAAAGACTGGATCGCGCAGTGCTACCCAGGGACGAAGCTCGCCATTGGGGAGTGGAGCTTCGGGGCCGAGGGCGATATCAGCGGCGGGCTGGCTGCTGCGGAGGCACTGGGGGTCTTTGGCCGTGAGGGAGTGGATCTGGCATTCTTCTGGACCCGGCCCAAGCCGCTCACCCCGGCTGCCGCCGCATTTCAGCTCTTTTGCCGACCCGCACCGGGCGTCGCAGGCTTTGGCGATACCGCCTGCGAAAGCACCTCCACCAACAACGAGCGCCTGGCGGTGTTCTCCGCAATAGACAGCAAGACGGGCGCACTCACCCTTGTGCTCATCAACAAAACCCCCAAGGCGAGCATTACGGTGCCGCTCAGTATCAAGGGGCATGCAGGGGAATCGGCAAAGCTCTGGCGCTTCTCGGCGGAGAAGGCCAACCAGGTCACGGCGCTGGCGGGAGCCACGCTGAGTGCGGGGCAGGTGAGCCTGAGCCTTCCTCCGTACTCCGCCACACTTGTACGGATCGGGGGCAAGTA
>NZ_JAYUPA010000322.1:0-1896 GCF_043760365.1 Armatimonas sp. | reverse complement strand
TGAATATCCACGTCGACATGATGACGAAACATCCTGCGGCTAGGTATGTTGGTATTGTCCAGACAGTACTATTAACCAAGAATTCAAGTGCTCTTTTTCGACTCCAGTTTAGTGATGTTGATATTGCTCCTGTTATGAATAGAGAATTTATGGTGTGATGGCATAAGACACTGATTAATACGATGCCAGTAAATGCAATAGATGGTACTATGTTGGATTTATTATCGTTTTTGAAATTTTCTTCAATAGAAAGATTTAAATATTTAGCTAATATAAGAAAATGACTTGTTATCCAAACTGTTATGATAATGGCAGAGACATTGAATAACTTTTTATAGAATTCCGATTTTATTCTTTTGAAGGTGATGAATGTTGATGCACCTACAATAACACCAAAAAATGGACCGTAGACAAGCAAGGAGATAATTGTTGTAATGAATCCTAAATTTGTATAGGCAACATTATGTCCTTTCTTATGGGAAGTTAGTGGGACTCTAAGGCTACCAGAGAACATGCCTATTATGATCAAAACCGGAAGGAATTTTATGTCTTGTGTGGCGAGTGGCTGGCGTAGGTAAGAGTCCACTACTGCCCCTAGGGCTAGAAGCGTTATTGAGGCGATATAAGCGATTGCTGTTTTTGGCAGACGCTCGGTCATTGTTTTAAAATTATCGGCAGAAAGGAGATGCGATTTTAGAGTTTGCTATAAAAGGGATTTCAGGCAACTAAGCGGAGGGAGAGGCTATTGTCATCGTTCTCGGTTAACGAAGGGAGTGGGTGAGTGCGCTCTTTAGCGAGGCGATTCTTGAGCACTGAGATGAGCTCTGAAGCCGTCTGGCCATCATCAGGCAAGGAAGCGCTCGCCATCCACGGGTGGAGGCGTAGAAAGAATGGTGCGCCGTCTGTAGCAAGGATGCGATAGCCACGGATGGCTTGACGCAGGTTACGGGTGATTGTCGGCAGATCCACTGCCAGAGTGCTAGGAAGAAAAATCGTAAAAGTGCCCGTGCCCTCCGGGGAGATAATATCCGTGGCACGCAGGGTTCCTCTGAGGACGAGCGCAAGCTCATCCTGGGTCTGCGGGGCGCGCTCGGGGCCAATGGCGGTGACTATGCCTGCCCAGTCTGCCAGCTCCAATTGGAGCAAGGTCAGTGGCTGGCCCAGTTCTTGTGCGCGGCGACACTCGAGCTCCAGGCGGGACTCCTCAAGCTGTGTGGAGCTGTGTAGGCGGGAGAGCAGGCGCGCCGCTGCCAGCACCGTGATGGCATAGAGCTCCTGAGAGGAAGTGAGTGTTTCTGCCGAGGGCTTTTGAAACCATTTCATTCTAGTGCTATCATTGGCTGAGAAATCATCAGTGTGTAGGTATAATCTGGCGTGATGTCCCAAGCAAGAGTGCATGCCCGACGTGTCCTGCTGGAAGAAGCAGAGGCTCTGAGTCTGATTGCCCACCGACTCGATGAGGAGTTTGATGCGGTAGTCGCGCAGCTAGTAGGACTTTCGGGGCGAGTGGTGGTCTCTGGGATGGGAAAGAGCGGCCATATCGGGCGCAAGATCGCTGCGACACTGGCATCTACGGGCACGCCTGCTCTGTTTTTGCACCCGTCGGAGGCGATGCATGGGGATCTGGGGATGGCCGCCCCCGGTGATACCGCGCTGGTACTTTCTAACTCGGGTGAGTCGGACGAACTACGGGCGCTCCTGCCCGCTCTGAAGCGCCGCGTCTCTTGCTTAATTGCGATGACGGGGCGGCGTGAGTCCACGCTGGGGCGTGCCGCCGATCTGATTTTAGATACGAGTGTTCCTAAAGAAGCCTGTCCCATGAACCTGGCACCTACAACGTCCACCACGGCAATGCTCGCGCTGGGTGATGCGCTAGCCGTGGCCGTTATGGAAGCG
>NZ_JAYUPA010000321.1:0-15988 GCF_043760365.1 Armatimonas sp. | reverse complement strand
GCGGTCTTGGCGGGATTGAGCTCGTCGAGCGGGATGCGATTAAGCAGTGAGGTGAACGGAGCAAGATCGGGCGTGCTCGTGAAGCAGCTCGTGAGCGTGGTTGCGGTGCGGTCGAAGCGGTTCATCGCGGGGAAGCCGAGCGCGAGGCCGATGGTTCGGATAAAGCTGGTATGGTTGAAGAGCGTGTGGTTCACGCTGCCGCGCCGGGTGTAGGGCGAGATGCAGAGCGCCACGGTTCGGTGGCCGTCCACGTGGTCTACTCCAAACTGGGAGTCGTCCTCAATGACGAGGATCAGGGTCTCTTTCCAGAACTTTGATTTCGAGATACGCTCGACGATTCGGCCTAGTGCGAGGTCGTTGTCAGCGACGGTTGCACGGGGCGTCGGGCCACCCGCACGAGTGCCTGCGGTGTGGTCATTGGGGAGCAGAAGAATCGAGAGCTCGGGCATCTTGCCCTCTTTCTCGAACTGATCCATGTCCGTAATATACTGATCGGCGCGCCACTGGTCCGAAACCGTGGAGGGGAAGCCGATGTAGGTGGGGTGGAGCAAAGGGCGTAGCGCAGCATTGTCGGTGCCGGGCTTGATAGTGTAGCGTTTGCCGTTGTTTTGCTTGTAGTCGTCCCAGAGTGTCTTCCAGCCTGGGCGCACCGCTTTATTGGTCTCGGTGTCGGTGATAACGGGCTTGTTGACAAACTCCCCGTAGACACGAACGGACTTCTTCTTCGCCAGTGCCGCCGTCCACAGAAAGCCCGTCGGGGAGTAGGCCAGCGGGTCGCCGCCGTCGTAGGGATAGGAGCGCGAGTGCGCAGCATAGTTCTGCTCGATGTAGCCATTGCCCACGCTGGAGACGCTCCACTGGTGGCCATCTGCGGAGTTTGTGCCACTGGTGTAGGTGTTGTCTAGTAGCACAAACTGGCGGGCGAGCGCATGGTGATTCGGCGTCACTTCCTCGGGGAACACACACAGCTTGGGCTCGCCGTTGCCCTCTTTCATGTCGCCAAAAACATAGTCGTAGGTCTGGTTTTCTTTGATGATATAGACCACGTGCTTAAACACCGAAGGCTCCCCGACGCGCTCGGGCACCGGCACGGGCGCGACCCCACGCCGGGCGGGCTTCTCCGCCATGCCCCAGCGGTTGTTTTGCGCGACTACTTTCGGGTCCGCAAGAGTCGCCGCGGCAAACTGCACCAGCCCGAGGGTGCCATGAACCCCATAGGCAAGTGAGGGGCTAGTGCGCGGTGTGCGGCTCCCAAAGCCCTTGCTACTCACTACCACAAGAGTTCCCCCACTCGTGGGGACGGAGGGGGCCGCAATCGCAACTGGGTACCAGCCGGTGGGCGTGTAGCCCAGAATCTTGCCGCTGGCAACTTCGACATGCGCAATCGCATTGGCTCCGCCGCAGGCCACATAGGCCACTTTCTCATCGGTGCTGAGGGCGACTGCGGTCGGAATCTGTCCAAAGCCGGGGTCTTGCTCGGGGCGCAGAACAAAGGCACGGGTGACTTTTGCTCCTGCCACATCGAGTACCTGGAGCGTGTCGTCGTCGCTACTGGCCACGTAGAGCGTCTTGCTGTCTTTGGTGAACGCAAGGCCACTGGGTTGCCGCCCCACCTCCACTTTGCGCACCGTCAGGCTTGCCGTATCTAGCAAGGCCACACTGCCGCTCTTCGCCGCATCGGTTTTTTCGTCCACGCGCACCGCCGTCCCCGCTGAGTCCGCGCTCGCCTCACCTTTATTTGCCACGCGTCCACCCCGGCACGAGACGGCGAGTGTCTTGTCATCGGGCGAGAGGCGCAGATGATACGGCGCAGTGTCTACGAGCACCGTGCGCTCTGTCTTCCCTGTCGCGAGGTTTACGACTGCGACCACGTTGCGAATCCCCATCCCCACAAAGAGCCGCGTGCCATCGGCAGAGAGCGCTAGGCCCGTAAGCTGTGGGTCGCCGCTTGCGCGGCCCCGGCCTTGGGTTCCCGCCGCAATATCCGGATCACCCAGCGCCCCGACCGAGTCAATCGTGAGATCTTTTTCTTTCTTCCAGCCCGCCTCGGTCTTGACAATCCGGGCCACTTTCCCGCCCGCCAGTGTCGCGTAGAGCGCCTGACCACTTGGCTCCCAGACAATGCCCAGTGGCCCCGCCTCGATCCCCGTCACGTTCGCGATGACGTCACCCGCTGCGCTGTAAATCACGACCTGGTTTTGCGCCAGCACCGCCACGAGCGAGCCGTCCAGCGAGACCGCCACATCCTTGGGCCGCGATGCCCGCAGTGTCTGAAGTTTGCCCACCGGTGTCACGCGCTGGTTCGATGACACCAAAGTTGAGCCATCGGCCTGCTCGCCAATCTGCTCCACACTCCCCTGTGTCAGCCCCAGCGTCACCGCTCCTAAACTCATAACCAGCGCCAGCCCCACACCCTGTTTTCGCATTCTTGTTGCCTCTTGCCAACAGGATACCAAAAAACGGAGAGAGTTTATGAAGACTTGTGAAGCTCGCTCCAGCTTTTTTGATGTGCTTCTGCTAACTCTGCTTCAACCTCACCGAGAGTTTTATTAGGGGTGTTCCAATAGTAGCGGCCCAGACCCAGGTGGAGCAACATGGCGACGGTAAGACCAAAATAAGGGGCTATCAGGATGCCTCCTTGATGGCCTAGGTGTGTCCAAAGCACAGCCGCGATCAGCCCCAGAACCAAGCAGATGAGCCAGGCAATTTTCCAGGGCAAGCCTAGGAATGTGTAGTTCACCCAGTAGTTCGTCCAGCGCGATGATATGGGAAGCCGGGTGTTCATGGCACGTTGCCAGGCACGGATAGAGCGCCTAGGAATACAGCTTCGCAGCATCGTCTCAGGCGTGAGATCTTCGTGATTGTCAGGGTTAATTTCCAGAATAATCTGCGTGAGCGCTTGCCATATTTGTTCAGGTGACTGGTGCCGTGCATAGAGCAACGCACGAAGCCGGCTGTACTGGTTCTCCAGAATGACGATGAGATCGCCGACGTTTTTTGCTTCAAGGATTGCATTCTCATCCACTTTAAAGCGGAGGCGCTTCTCCAGTACGGGAAAAAACGACGGTGAGCCAAAGTAGAAATTGCTGGGAAAGTGTGCCTCCCAGGTAAGTAGGCGCTGGTGGCTCTCTTGCTCAATAAGCTCTATGATGCGACGGGAAAATTCGACACGATCCAGATGCGGTGCGGGGAGCCCGTCTGGCTCCCACGCAAGGGATACAGGAACCGATCTACGAAGCTGCTCTACCTCGCTTCGGGAGACATATTGGATAAAGCCTTCTTTTTGCATAAAGTCCGTGACGCATTCCTGAAAAAGGCTAGTATACTCAATATTATGTACCGAAGCGCCGCCGCTGTGCTCTGGCTCAGCGCCTCCGTTGTCCTCGGGGGGCTGATCTGGGCCAATGTGCGCGTCACGCCTCAGGTCAGCGAGCAGCGGCTGGCGGGCTACACGACGAGCCTGAAGGGGCGTAAGAAGGCGCAGATTCGTAACGCCACCCTGGCAGCACGGGTGCTCGATGGGCAGGTGATTGCTGTGGGGAAGACATTCTCCTACAACGCGGTCGTCTCCGTAAGCGATAAAGACAGCGACACGGGGTATGTCCCGGCTCCTGTCTCGGTGGAGGGGACAATGGTTTCGGCGCTGGGCGGCGGTGTCTGCCAGACGTCAACGACCCTCTACAATGCGGCGCTTCTGGCAGGGCTTAGTGTGGTGGAGCGGCACCCGCACACCATCGCCCCAAAGTACGTCCCGCCAGGCCGTGATGCCGCCGTGGCCTGGCCGGGGGTGGATCTACGGCTGCGCAACCCGCACCCGTTTCCGGTGCGCTTGCGGGCAAAAGTGGTGGGTGAGCGGCTGAGTGTCGAGGTGATGGGCGAGCGACAGCTCTTGCAGACCGTGGCGCTAGAGACCCATGTGCTCTCCGTACAGGAGCCCGGGCGGCGGAGCGTGGCGGGGCGTAGGCGGAGCAGTGCGGGAATGCCGGGGCTCCGGGTTGCCACCTACAGAACGATAGGGGGCAACCGCGAGCGCCTCTCCGACACTACTTACGCCACTCTGGACGAAGTGCTCCCCGACTAAGCCGAGACGCTCTTGCGACGCCGGGCTAGTGCCAGCCCCCCGAGCACCGCGAGCACTAGCGTGCCCGGCTCCGGGATCCGGTTCCGAGGGGGAGGAGCCGGTGCGGAGCTGAAGTTACCCGTTCCCGTGGCATTAAAATCGGCCAGGTAGCCACTGCCGTCCTGGGAGATTCGTGGTTCCACACTCGTGAACGAGACCGAAAATGTCTTGGTGGCCAAGGGCTGCGAGAAATCTAGGTAATCCGAGTCAAAATTGACAATGGAAGTGCCCGTGCTGCTCTGGGTACCACTCACATTGGCAGTCTGACCTCCCGGCTGTGCAAGCAAGTTTCCCGTCGTCAGGAAGACACGCAGAAGATCCCCGGAGTCGGCAGGAGCACCGAGCGAGGTGAAGCGCATCTCAATGTCTTTGAGGGGCTGTACGAGAAAGCTTGTGCTTGTGAAAGCGATACCAGAGCTGACAGCGGACATCGTCATCAGAGCGGGGATGCCCTGCCCGACACTGCTTCCGAAACCATTGGCTGTCTGAAACTGAAAATTGACAGCCAGCGGACTTGCGAGACCAAGCGATGCGCCGCTGTTACTGCTGTCAAACTTAAAATCAGGAATCTGAAAGGACTGAGCAAAGGTCGCAAAGAGGCTTGGGATCTGTGCCTGAGCGCTGCCTGACAGGGCTAGGACTCCCAAGCTCAGAGCGTAGGTTATTCTATTTCGTGTTGTTAAATTCATTCTTCTCTTCCCCCCAGTACACTAACTAGGACTGTTGTACCGTAGAAATGCGGGGAAGAGAATGAATTGGCTGTAAAACTAGTAATAGTGACAGTGAGGAATTTTTCTAGCGCCGCCGAATGAGCAACCCTAGAGCACCGATTCCTAATAAAAGCAAAGTAGAAGGTTCCGGGATGACAATATTGGCGGCAAACTGCCCGGTCGCATCCGCATGGAACCCGGTCAGGTAACTTGCTGTAATGCCTAGAGGAGTGTCCATTGGGTCAACGGTGATACTGTAGTTGCGCTGTGTCGTGGCTGAAAAATCAAGATACGCCGACGAGTAGGTGACGATCTGCTGGGCACCGTTATCTGTCTCCGCCAGGGTGCCGGTGAGAGCGCCTACTGCTCCCCCTAACGAACCTGTGGAGTTGATCACTGTCAGTAAGTTTCCCGTAATCGCGCCGGTTCCCACAAAGGTCATCTGGACATTTTGTAGCCGCTGAGTGACGCTAAAACCATCGGTGGTGGCGGTGGCGCTTTGCACCGAGGTAATCGTCAGGTTTGCAGGAATGTTGGTATTCATCGAGCCACTGCCGTTGGGAATAAGAAACTGAAAATTCACCGGAAGTGTGGTGGTGGTAAAGTTTGAGTTGACGCCATTGTTGATAAATTCAAAGGGCTTGGTCAGGCCGATCTGCTGGAAGTTCGCAAAGGTGACGGTCTGGGCGTGTGCGAGCGAAAAAGTGGTGGCGAGAGTGAGTCCAGCAATCGTGATGCGAAAAAGAGATTTCAAAGTAGTCTACCTGTCCCTGTACCCCACGTGGGGTTTGATATTACAGGGACAAGTAGCGCAAGAATTGTGCCAGAGTGCCTACTTGCCCGTCTGGGGTTTGTAGGTGCCGGTGCGGCTCACTTCGTCGGCTTCCGCCTCGGAGGGAATGGGGCGGCCCATGCCGGTGTAGATACTCTCGATCTCACTCTTGGCGGCGAGCGCCTCTACATTCTTGGGATCGGTTTTCAGCGCCTTGCGGAAGTCGGCGAGGGCACCACGGTACTTCACGCGCTGTCCGGCCTTGTCGTCGTCGCGCATGCGGAACATGCCTCGTTTCGAGTACGCAGCGGAGAGTGCCGTCTTGTCACCAGATTTTTCGGCATCAGCAATCTTTTTGTCGAGCTCCGGGGTCTTGGAGAGGGGGGCAAAGGGATCGGTGGCATCAGCCATCGGGTTGCCTGCCGTTGGAGCACCTGCCATTGGTGCACGAGGTGCTTCAGGAGGCGCAGCACCGTCATGGTTGTGACCATCATCTGCTGTGTGCGCTGCTGCAACCGGGGCGGGGGACTCTGGCTCGGCGGGCTTCTCGGGAGAGCAGCCCAGCAGGCTGAGCGCGGCGAGGGGGAGAAGGAAAGTATAGCGTCTCATAGTCCCTATTGTACCGTGTTGTTCCCCGACAAACGCAGCGACAGAGGCGTGGCGTCGGGGTTTTTCAGGGCTTGTGGCACGGGCAAGCACAGCGCGTTCAGCGTCGGTGGCATCATCGCCAAGCACGAGCGTGGCGAGGCGCGCTAAATTGAAGACATTAGTTTGTCCGTCTATTTGTGCGCCTTTTTGAAACTCTTCCGGGGCCATCAGGCGCGAGGAACCCCAGTTGCGGTGGGTGGCGAGCGTGAAGCTCTCGGCCTTGATGCACAAGTCCCAGTCGAAGAGCCAGATTTTTTTATTTTCGTAGTCGTAGATCAGGTTGCCTTCGTAAAAGTCCACAAGTGTCCAGCCTGCGGAGGTAATCGTGGCTAGTGCGGCACAGATCACGTGGAGCGCGGCGCGGCGCTCCGACTCGGGAAGGGCGTAGAATTTGTCGCGGGCTGCGGCGCTGCCTAGCGTCTCACCAGAGGCGAACGGGTAAATCAGAATCACGCCATCATCCACGCCGGACATCAGGAGCGAAGGGATGATGTTCTCATGCAGACCCGCTGAGGCGATTTCTGTCTCCACGGCGGCACGCTCTTGGAGGGCGTAGGGGAAAAACTTAATAAAGAGTGCGTTCGTGCGCCAGGCGCTGGTGGCACTGTCGCTCTTGGGAAACGGGCGGGCATCGGGGAGGTTGGCGGCAAGCCATGCATGTGCCGTCATCGAGAGTTAGCGGGGATCGAGCAAGACGGCGCGAAGCTCGTCACGGTAGAACGCCTGCCCCACGAGCTGGCCCTTGTTGTTCAGATCGTGTACTTCAATGACATGCCAGTGGCCCCGGCTCTCGATCAGATCATCGGCAACGTGTTTCTTGCCCTCGATCCAGAGCACACCACCTGCTCCAACTCCCTCGAAGGTGTCGGTCTGATGGCCTGCGATCCAGCCTCGGTCGTTGATCGCCGTCGCGATACCAGGGAAGAGAACCTCTGGGGATGCGCCTGGCCTCCAGCGTAGCGCACGGGTTGGAAAGCCCTCTTCCTGGTCATCGTCGGTTAGCATCGCGCTGCCCACCAGGATGCCCGCGGCATTGACTGCCGTGACGCGGCCCGTTTTACAGCGCGTCGGTAGCGGAAGCCAGGCGATCTGGTTACTCTGCCAGACCACGGGTACATCCCCGTGGGCCACATGGGCAAAACCCGCCACGCGCCCATCGGGGCAGAGCACACGTGCCTCGGCTGCATCGGCGAGCCAGCGGAAAATCGTGCCCTTCAGCACCCACGCCTGCCCGAGCGGGAGCCCCTTGCTCTGGGTCGTGCCCACCACGGTGCGGCCCTCGGCGATATCACGGGGAACCACGCGCTCGCCGGGTTGGGTCTGGATCGGGAGAGCTTCGAGCTGGCCCTTGCGCCAGAAGAGCCCGGACTTACCGTCCTCGATAGCGACTTCACCCTTGGGGTTGATGCCCCAGGCGTAGGTACCCGGTCCCGCGAGGAAGTGAACCTTGCCGCGCTCCCAGAGCGCCGCACGGTCATCGCACGCCCCGGCAATTGCCCCCGCATCGTTGATTGCCAGACGCGAGCGCAGACCGAACTTCGCGCTCGGATTCGGCCCGGAAAGATCAATCAGATGGTAGCGTGGCGGTGTCATCTCACTCTATTGTACGGCATTTCTTGCTAAAACGTGACCATATGTTTGTGCGTTTGCATCAGCGGCGCTGGCCGGTGCGCTGGAAGAGTATCTGGGCATCGCGGCGCTTTCTATCTTGTGGCCTCAGGCGCTCGTAGCTGCCGTCGGACTTGAGCTCGCGTGTCTGAACATTGTCGGCGAGTAGCGTGGCCAGAATCTTCTTGACCACATGCGCCTTGATCTTCGGATTCTCAATGGGAAAGACAACCTCCACGCGGCGATCTAAGTTGCGCTGCATCAGATCCGCACTTCCCGCGTAGAGCTCCGAGCTGCCACTGCCGCCGTTTTCGAAGTAGAAAATACGCGCGTGCTCTAAAAAACGGCCCACGATAGAGATCACACGGATATTCTCCGACCAGCCCGGCAGGCCGGGCAGCAGGCAACAGATGCCCCGAATAATCAGCTCGATTTTGACTCCCGCACGAGAGGCATCGTAGAGAAGCGCGATGATCTCCGGGTCTACCAGCGCGTTCATCTGGAAGATCAAATGCGCGGGACGGCCCGCTCTTGCGTGCTCCGTCTCCCGCTGAATACGCCGTGCGATCTCTTGCCGAAGGTTGATCGGCGCGACCAAGAGCTTGCGAAACTTGGTCTGCCGCGAGTAGCCCGTAAGATAGTTGAAGAGATCCGTGACATCCGCTCCGAGCTCCGGGTCACAGGTGAGGAGTCCTAGGTCGGTGTAGAAACGCGCCGTCGTGGCGTTGTAGTTGCCCGTTCCAAAGTGGACATAGCGCTTGATCCCGCTTGCTTCTTTGCGGACGATCAGCAGACACTTGGAGTGTGTCTTGAGCCCGATAAGCCCGTAGACCACGTGAACGCCCGCTTGCTCTAACTGCCGCGCCCAGGCGATATTATTTTGCTCATCGAAACGCGCCTTAAGCTCCACCAGAACCGCCACCTGTGTGTCCACATCACGGGAGGCGATGAGCGCGGGGATCAGCGGCGAGTTCGCACCCACGCGGTAGAGAGTTTGCTTGATTGCCAGCACATGGGGGTCTCGCGCGGCGGCCTCAACCAACGCGAGAACGGGGGCAAAAGAGTCGTAGGGATGGTGCAGGAGAATATCCCCTGCGGAGATCGCGCCAAAGATTTCCTGGCCGCTGGAGAGCGCTGCGGGCAGCCGGGGGACGTGGGGTTTGTCTTTGATATCCGGGCGATCCACTTTCATCAGCTCCATCAGCGACGAGTACCCCAGCTCGCCGCCCAGGCTTGCACCCGTCGCCACGAGGTTACGTGGGTCCATCTCCAGCCCGCCGATAAGTAGCGTGCGAATGTACTCCGGCATCGCCTCCGTCACTTCCAGGCGTGTGACAAAGCCAAAGTGGCGCTTGTTGATATCGGCCTCGATGGCGCGCAGTAAGTCCTCGGTTTCGTCTTCTTGTATCTCGATATCGGCATCGCGGGTGACCCGAAACGGATAGACTGCCACGGCCTCTAGTCCGGGAAAGAGTGTTCCGACGTGATGCGCGATGACCTCCTCAATCCAGACAAAGCGCGTCGTTTGGCCCGTGGGCACAAGGCGTGGGAATGTCGCGGGGATCTTCATTCGGGCGAAGCGCTGGCCCCGCTGGGGGTCATTGACCACGATGGCAAGGTTGAGAGATAGATTGGAGATGTGCGGGAACGGGTGCCCATGATCAACGGCAAGCGGCGTGAGTGTCGGGAAAACCTCATCCTCAAAGAAGCGAGCCAGGTAGGTTTTTTCGGTCTCGCTCAGCTCCTCGTAGCCCACGACTTCAATGCGCTGGCGCTTGAGCAGGCGTCGCAGCTCTTTCCAGCAGTCCTGCGCGAGTGCGGAGAGCCTCGCCACTTCGATGGCGATTTGATCCAGCGCCTCTATCGGTGTCAGTCCATCGGCGACGATATCCGCGATGCCTGCCGTGCGCTGGGCCTGGAGTCCAGAGACACGAATCATAAAGAATTCATCGAGGTTGTTGCCAAAAATCGAGAGAAACTTCACGCGCTCTAGCAGGGGATTGGTCTCATCCCAAGCCTCCTCCAGCACGCGCGCGTTAAAGGCAAGCCAGGAGAGCTCCCGGTTGATGTAGGGCATGCGCTCTGGCGCAAGCCTAGTTGTTTCAGTTGCTTCCGTATCCGCAGACATATCTCGCTAGTTTACCGCACCGCCGAGGGATTAAAATCCCTCGCTGCGGGTCGGCTCCGCCGATGTCCTCCGGACAAGATAAGAGGTTCTTTGGACAAGAAAATGGGTTTGCCTTCCGAATTCGTTCGTTTTGTCTTCTGTTTTCCGTCCGGAGGACGCGCCGAAGGCGTTTTTAGCGAGGGATTTCAATCCCTCGCAGTGGCTATTCCGTTTTGGCGGCGCGGTTCTCTGTGAGGCGGGCGACTCCTTCGCGGGGCGTGAGGCGACCGTCGAGCAGCTCGGCAACCGTGATGCAGACCGGGAGAAAAAGATCGTGGCGGACGGCGAGTTTTTCCACGGCTTGCGCGGTCGGGACGCCCTCCGCGACTTGGCCCAGCTCCGCAAGAATTTCCTCTAAACACTTACCCTGGCCTAGGCCATAGCCCACGCGCCAGTTGCGCGAGAGCCGCGACGCTGCCGTGGCCATGAGATCCCCGACCCCTGCTAGCCCATAGAATGTCTCTCGCTTGCCCCCCAGCGCCATTCCCAGGCGCGCCATCTCACTGAGACCACGGGTCATGAGAGCGGCTTTGGTATTATCTCCGTAGCCCAGCCCATCCGCGATACCCCCCGCGATAGCCAGGACGTTCTTCACCGCCCCGCCCACTTCGACGCCCGTTGTGTCGTCGCTGACATAGGTACGAAAGGTCGCACGGTTAAAGCGCTCCGCGATGCGCCGCGCCGCCTCGGCATCGTCGCTGGCCGCCACAGCGGCGGTGGGCACCCCGGCAGCCACTTCCCGCGCGAGGTTCGGCCCGGAGAGCGCGACCACGGGATGGCCCGGAGCGCAGCGCAGCGCCACATCGGCGGGAAGCTCTAGTGTCTCGGGGTCTATCCCTTTGGAGGCGAGAATAATATCGGCACCGAGGGCTAAAGTTGCCCGCCCTAGCACGTCATCCACAGCCGCTGAGGGCACGGCGACGACCACAAAAGTTGCTCCGGTAAGCGCTTCACTTAAGCACACTGTTGGGTGTAGATTTGCTGGCAAGAGATGCCCCGGAAGATAGCGCTTGTTCTCACGTGTCGCAAGCAACGCCGCGATCTGGCCGGGCGTACGATCCCAGAGTCGCACCACTCCCCCGTTCTCCGCCAGCAAGAGCGCCAGGGCGGTTCCCCACGAACCCGCCCCGAGTACAGCCACTTCTGATACCTCGGATAATTTCGAATGCTCAAAATTCACGCAAAGAGTGTACCGCACTCCGTAAAGCGAAGAGGAGTCTCTATATTGTAGGGAACGGGGAAGCAGTGAAGGCCATATGGGAAGCCATGGATGCAACGCGGGGAGAGGATATACAGGAGCAGGGCGTCCCGCCACTGGCAGACATTGCGCCGAGCGAAGTGGCCATGAACCGGCTCTGTGCCTCACTTGAACGTGCATATCCCAACACCGGCCTGCTACTGACTCGTAGCTTCATGACCGGAGTTGCGACTGCACTGGGAGCGACGGTTGGGCTGGCGGTGCTTCTCTGGCTGATCGGGTGGGCACTCAATGGCCTGGGCTACTTTGATCCCCTGAAGCCGATGATCTCCGCGATCCAGCGGTTTGTTCAGACGCCCTCTTCTTCGCCTACTCCCAGGCGAT
The DNA here is from genome assembly GCF_043760365.1 of Armatimonas sp. GTDB lineage: Bacteria > Armatimonadota > Armatimonadia > Armatimonadales > Armatimonadaceae > Armatimonas. Next base: position 4,381 of record NZ_JAYUPA010000321.1, on the reverse strand, counting down.
GAGAGCCAGTTCCTGGGGCAAGATAGCCTCAGGGTGGGAGGGAAGCACTCGCACGGAGTAGCCTTGCTGGCCGGAGTGCTCCGTGGGCAGGTGTCCCATGTAGACCCAAGCGCCACCATCGCGACCCGAGCAGGTGAGGGGGTATCCCGCAGCGTTCAGGAAGTTGCGATCGGTGTCCACTGGCCCCGTGTAGAGCTCCACCCGCACATCGCTTGGCTGGAGCGTCTCGCCCAGCCAAAGCGCGGCACGCACCAGGGCTTGTTGCCCCGCCTCTAGGTGATCGGACTCCGCCGTGACGGCTTCCAGGCGAACCTGTGGCCACTGCTGGCGCACTTTCTCTTTCCAGGCCACCAGCTCACGGGTGAGGGCGAAGTCATTCTCCGCGAGGTGGGCGGCGCGCTTGGCGGCAGGGAGGTAGTAGGTCTGCGCGTACTCGGTCACCATGCGGCGGGTGTCGTAGGTGGGGCCGAGCTTCTGCATGGACTGTTTCATCTTGGCGACCCAGCCCTGCGGAATCCCTTGCGCATCGCGGGTGTAGAAGAGCGGCGCGATCTCGTTCTCCAGCAGGTGGTAGATCGCCTGCGCCTCGACATGATCCTGGTAGCCCAGATCATCGTAGTCCTCGCCCTGGCCGATCGCCCAGCCGACACTCGCACCGTGGTCGGCGTAGGCTTCGGCCCACCACCCATCGAGAACCGAGCAGTTCAGGCCGCCGTTCATCACGACCTTCATGCCGCTGGTTCCCGATGCCTCGTAGGGACGGCGGGGGTTGTTGAGCCAGACATCCACACCCTGCACCAGCCGCCGGGCCATCGCCATGTCGTAGTCTTCCAGGAAGACGATCTTGCCCTTTACCGCGGGGTCGCGGCTGAACTGGACAATCCGGCGAATGAGCTCCTTGCCGCCATCATCGCGCGGGTGCGCCTTACCCGCGAACACAAACTGAACCGGGCGATCCGCATGATTGAGCAGGCGCTTCACACGCTCTATCTCCCGCAGGAGCAAGTCGCCGCGCTTGTAGGTGGCAAAACGGCGCGCAAAGCCGACCGTGAGCGTAGTGGGATTGAGAATATGATCGGCCTCATCCACTTCACTGTCAGACGCCCCGCGCTGCTCGGCACGTGTGCGCTGGTAGGTACGTGCCCACTGGACCAGTGTCTCACGCCGCTCGTTTTTAATGTTCCACAGCGCCTCGCTCGGGAGCAGCATCGGATCGTTGTGATGTGCCTCCAGAAGCTCGCCCATCTGACGTGAGAGAAAACTCGGGGTATGAATTCCGTTGGTGACGCTCCCAATAGGCACTTCGTCCAGCGGAAACTCCTGCCAGACCGGGTGCGCCATCTCGCGGGAGACATGCCCGTGGAGCTTCGAGACGCCGTTGATGTAGCGGGCATGGCGAAAGGCGAGCACGGCCATGTTGAACTTGCCCGGCTCCATCAGCGGTGCGCGGCCCCGGTCGAGTAGCTCGTCAAAAGAGATGCCCAGCTTCGGGGCAAACTCCCCAAAGTACTTCCAAAGCAGCTCACTTGAGAAAATATCGAAGCCCGCAGGAACGGGTGTGTGTGTCGTGAAGAGATGCGCCGCCGCCGTGGCGTTGGTCGCTTCGGCAAAGTTCAGCCCCGTTTTTTCCTGGAGCTGGCGTGCACGCTCCAGCGAGAGAAAGGCGGAGTGCCCCTCGTTCATGTGGCAGACATTTGGGGTGATGCCCAGCGCCGTCAGCGCCTGGATCCCCCCGACCCCGAGTACAAGCTCCTGCTGAATACGTGTCTCTTGATCGCCGCCGTAGAGGTTGCCAGCGATATGGCGATCCGCCTCGGCGTTCTCGGGGAGATTGGTATCCAGCAGATAGAGCGGGATGCGGCCCACTTGCGCCTTCCAGATCGCGACATGCACCGTCCGGCCCGGAAAGCCGACCTGGATCTTCTTGCCTGTCGGCTCGATAGGCAGCGTGTAGAAGTCGTTGGTGGGGTAGTGCTCCACTTGCCAGCCATCGGCGTTCAGGCTCTGGCGAAAGTAGCCGTTCTGGTAGAGAAAGCCCACGGCCACAAGCGGTAAGTTAATATCCGATGCCGCTTTTAAGTGATCGCCTGCCAGCACCCCGAGGCCACCGGAGTAGATCGGTAGGCTCTCGGTAAGGCCAAACTCGGCGGAGAAATAAGCGACGGTTCCTAGGCCTTGCCAGCGCGGGTCGGCGGGGGCGTTTTTATAGGCGCTGAAGTCTGCCCAGACCGCATCCAACTGCGCTAGAAACGCGGGGCTCTGGGCCAGAGTATCGTATTGGGACTGCGGCACCCGCCCGATCAGCTTGACGGGGTTGTGGTCACACGCCTTCCAGAGCGCCTCACCACCCAACGCGATAAAGAGAGCACGTGTGTCGGGGTGCCAGGCCCAGCGCAGGTTGTGGGCAAGCTCCCGTAGAGGCGTGAGGCGCTCCGGGAGCCGGGGAGTGACGGTGTAGGTATGAAGTGTTCGAGGCACAGGTAAGTCCTTTCGATGTCGCGATTCAGGTTAAAGTATCGGACACATCGTCGGGTCGGCACCAGTATACCTGTATTATTTTTTTGCGCGGCGGTGGTACTCATAGAAGCTGATGAGTTTCTGGTTTTCTTCGTCCCAGAGGTGCATGTTCAGCGACTTGAGGCTGTGTAAAAATGTCAGCGGCTTGACACTTTGCATCGCCGGGACTTCATCGTAGCAGCGCTGGAGGTTGTAGTTGGGGATACGGGGGCGCAGGTGGTGGATATGATGCAGACCGATATTGCCGGTGAACCACTGCACAAGCTTGGGGAGCTTGTAGTAGGAGCTGCCCTGGAGCGCTGCCTGGATCGGGTTCCACTCATCATGGTGGGCCCACGATGTCCCCTCGAATTGATGCTGGACATAGAACATCCACACGCCAATGGTCGCGGCGGTGATCATCACGGGGAGCTGGATCATCAGGTAGTTCTGAAAACCCATCGCCAGGCTTAAGAGTGTCGCGATCACGACAAGGCCCATGTTGGTGTAGAGCGTGCTGAGCTGCTCGCGCTTGGTCACGCCCCGGTGGGGGAAGCGGTTGCCAATCAGAAACATAAACGCCGGGCCAAAGGTGAACATGAAGATCGGCGTCCGGTAGACCTGGTAGAGGAAACGGTTGAAGGGCGTGGTCGCCTTGAACTCGTCCACTGTCATGGTCCACACATCACCCACACCGCGCCGGTCCTGGTCACCCGCTGTCGCATGGTGACGTGCATGGGGCCGTCGCCAGTCCTCAAAGGCAGTGAAGACGAGCATCCCGGTCAGGTAGCCAAAGAACTTATTGGCCTTCGCCGACGCAAAGAACGACTCGTGGCCGCAGTCGTGGAAGAAGATAAAAACGCGGATCAGCAGGCAGCCTGCCAGCAGTGCAATGGGGAAGACAAAGCCATAGGAGATCCCATGAGTGAGCATCCAGCCCATTACCGCCCAGAGCCCTGCGTAGGGAATCAGCGTGTTGAGAAGCTGACGGACAGCGCGGTAAGTGCTCGGTTTTTCATACTCAGAAAGACTGCGGTACCAGGCAGGGAGAGGCGGACGTTTCGATTTATTGATGGTAGGTGATAGTGACAAAAGAGCAGACCTCTAGTGAGGGTGTAGACTGTCCTTATTATGCCATAAAAAATAAACAACAGCATAGGACCTTCGTCCCATGCTGTTAAAATTATTGATGGTAGTTATAAGGATGGACGGTACAGGGATCGAACCTGTGACCTTCTCCGTGTCAGGGAGACGCGCTACCGCTGCGCCAACCGTCCGTGCGGGAGGTATTCTATCGCGCCCATATGCGTTCGTCAAGACGCAAATTAAAAATGTCGCCTTGGATCAGTCCCCCGCCAGAAATGCGCCTCTGGTGTGATGCACAGCGAGCACAACATCCTCATCGCCGAGAAACACACTGACCACATCGAAGCGCAGGGAGATGTCTTCGTCGAGCAAGCCGTGGCGGGCGGCGTAGGTGTTGGCAAGCCGTGCGAGCTGGCGGCGCTTGGCCTGCGTGATATTTTCCGAGGGAGCCACCCGGCCCGGTCGCCCTCGCCGAGTCTTGACTTCGATAAAGGCCAGCGTCTCCCCGTCCCAGGCGATAATGTCCAGCTCGCCCTTGATGCCTGATTTTGGCCCAAACTGGACATTCTTATCTATGAGCCGCAGCCCACGGCGCTCTAAGTAGGCGATTGCCGCCTCTTCTCCCAGCGTGCCCACGGCGCGGGTGCTGCTCATAACGACACCACGTAGAGTTGATCCGCGCGTATGAGGATGTGTTTTCGGTCTGGAGAGATGTTGAAATGGGTGGTGACGGGGAGGTTGGCAGCCATGATTGTTGGGGCCGCACCGTTAAAGGGGATGCGCCTGAGCTCGACAGTAT
>NZ_JAYUPA010000320.1:0-1900 GCF_043760365.1 Armatimonas sp. | reverse complement strand
GAGACGGGTAAGAAGCTCCAGATTGGCTTTAACATGCGCTACTCGCCCGGTGCGCAGAGCCTCAAGCGCGCCATTGAGAGCGGTCAGTTTGGCGATATTTACCACGCCGCTGCGCGTGCGATTCGCCGCCGCCGCGTGCCCGCCAAGGGCGTCTTCATCAACAAGGAACTAAACGGGGGCGGCCCGCTGATTGACATCGGTGTCCACATCACTGACATGACTCTCTGGCTGATGGGGCATCCTAAGCCCGTCGCCACGGTTGGCAGTGCTGTCTGTAAGATGGGCAAGACCCCAGGCCTTGTCGGCGAGTGGGGCCAGTGGGACACCGAGGCCTACACTGTCGAGGATTTTGCCAGCGCCTACGTGCGATTTGAGGATGGGCGCACGATGACTCTGCTCGCATCGTTTTTGGCCAATATTGACCAGGAGCACTTTGACACCCAGCTCTTCGGAACGGGAGCCGGGGCATTCTTCGATGCCAATGCGGGCAAGTACACACTCTACCGTGAGGAGTTCGGCACCCTTACCGACACCACCACCGGCTGGCTTCCCAATGTCGCTAGCACGCACGGCAAAGAGATCGAGGTGTTTGTCAAAGCCATCCGCGAGGATCTCCCAATTGAGTCCGTCGGAGCCGCAACGGGCGAGCAGGCACTGATGGTCACCCAGATTATGGATGCTATCTATAAGTCGAGTGAGGTAGGGAAGGAAGTCGCAATTCTCTAAGAATCAGTTTGGAATGATGTGCCATGTGGTAAAATAATCCGGCCCGCCTGTTTAGCCCGTTTCATTATGAGTAATCAATCGCACCTGCACGATCCCACTTGGCACATCATCCGCCCCAAACAGAGCCTCGTTGCCTTTGATCCGGCCGAACTCTGGCGTTTCCGTGACCTCCTCAACAACCTAGCTCTCCGTGACATCCGCCTTCGCTACCGGCAGGCGGCACTCGGTATTATCTGGGTGATTTTTCAGCCACTGGTCGGCGGGGTGATCTTTACCATTCTCTTTAACAAAGTGGCAGGAATTGAGCTACAGAGCGAGATTCCCTACTTTCTCTTTGCTCTTGTCGGGTTTGCCACGTGGAATAGCTTTAGTGGCACTTTTTCAAAAGCGAGTATGAGCCTTGTGCAGAATGCACAGATGATCTCCAAGGTCTTTTTTCCGCGCATTATCTTGCCATTGTCCACAATCTATGGCACGTTACTTGATTTTGCTATTGCGCTTGTTGCCGTTCTCATAGGGTTGGTGATCTTCCAAGTGCCGATCACCTTAGCCATCCTGACTTTTCCACTCTGGTTGTTGGTAATTCAGATTCTCGCACTCGGGCTTGGGATGATGGCGGGAGCAGTATCCGTGAGCTACCGAGATGTGCAGTACGCTCTGCCCGTTTTGTTATCTATGGGAACATTTGCCTCGCCTGTGGGCTACCCATTAGTCAATGCAATGGTAAAAGTAGGACCCTCATTGCAACCCTTTTTCCTGATCAACCCGATGTCTGGGCTGATTGATGCCATGCGGTGGTCACTCTTGGGAGAGCCTGTCTATAGCTGGGGGCTTGTTGCCTACAACGTGGCCTTTGCTCTTGTTGCGCTTCTGTTGGGGATGGTTGTCTTTCGAAAGCTAGAGCGGAGGTTCGCCGATGTCATCTAATGCCGACGACCTCGCAATTCGTGTCAAAAATGTCTCGAAGTCCTATGTGATTTCTCACCAGGGCGAGAGCATGAGCTTTCGTGAGGCTCTTTTGCACAAATTGCGCAATCCGATTGAGCAAATGGAAAAAGAGGAGTTCTGGGCACTGCGTGACCTGAGCTTCGATGTTAAGCGTGGTGACGTTTTAGGTATTGTGGGACGTAATGGAGCAGGGAAGTCCACTTTACTAAAACTTCTCTCACGAATT
>NZ_JAYUPA010000319.1:0-1900 GCF_043760365.1 Armatimonas sp. | reverse complement strand
GCGTGTCGCCGCTATGGTAGAGCGTCCACGAACCGATCTTGAGCACATAGCCAGCATAGCACGGGAGCCGCTCGTCGTGGGCGGCTGGGACGGCAGTTACCTGGACGGAGCCAAGCGTCACGGTTTCACCAATGTTCAAGCCAACGAGATTCGTGCGGCCACCGAGGCGTTCGGTGGCGAAGGCGAGGTTCTCCGTGGGGACAATCAATTGCGCCCTGGCGTTACTGGCAAAGAGCGGCAGGAGTGTCTGGGCATCTAAGTGATCCGTGTGGTTGTGGCTGCTGGTGATCAACGAAACACCTAACAAGCGCTCCGGGGCGACCACGCGCTCCGTCATTCGGGTGTGCGGCTTGTCCGTGGCGGCGTATTTCTCGCTCAGAGAGTCTGAGAGGTAGGGGTCGAGCACGAGGCGGGTGCCCTTGTGCGCCACTAAGTACCCGCTCTGGCCGAGCCACCAGACATGAAGCGCCTCGGGCTGCGTTGCCGTTGCATGATCCACATCGGCGAGAAAGGCATCGTCTTGGAGCACGGGGCGGATCATCGGCGGGCCAGCCATTCACGGACGAGGCGGGCGTACTGAGGAAATGCGACCTCGGGGGCGGCGATCTCCGGGTGCCAGCGCTTTTCCCATTCCAGCGAGAGTGCGCCCGTGTAGCCGCTTGCAAGCGCGAGCTCCAGCATCGGAAACACCGGGACATCACCCTCACCTAGGAGTGTGTAGCCCTGACCAACTAGGCCATCTTTAATATGAATGTGCTGCAGTGTTGGCGTGAGCAGTCGGTGCGTTTCCTTGATTGCCTCCCCCTGGCGGAAGGGATGGTGTAGATCCCAGAGCGAGAAGACGGCGTGGTGCGCCGCCTCCGCGAGCAGTGCCGCAACCGTTGCCCCTGTCGAGAAGTCATCGTGGGTTTCCAGGACAATGGCCACGCCTGCGTCGGCGGCGGCATCGCCAAAGGCTCGAAGATTCTCTAGGGCCAGCTCGCGGCTCTCGGGCTTACCCCCAAAAACCCGCACCAGCGGGCTGCCCAAATCGTGTGCCAGTGCGCAGTGGTTTTTCACATGATCCAGATTGCCCTGCGCCACCACCCCGGACGACGAAACGCAACAAACGGCAATACCGGAGTCGGCGAAGCGCTGCTTGGTTTCGCTGCGGTTCTCAGGCAGAAATGGAGTTGCAAGAGGAATATCCATCTCATCGAGATAGCCACGCAGCTCAATGCTATCGTAGCCAAAGGCGACGGCAGAAGAGAGGATGGTGTCAATATCCCAGGCGGGGCACCCCAGAGTGGAGAAAGAAAGCAGGTTATCCATGTCAATATTGTACGGTGCGCACGGTATAATAGACCATGCAACCCCTCGTATTTTTTACCGTTTTGTCTCTTCTCAATGGCACGCCGCAAGTGCCACAAGACCCTCCGACAGCGCCCCAACAAGGGGTGCCCCAGGAGTCGGTGCTCGCCACGGGTCGCGACTACTTTTTCTTTACCAAAGCGCTCAGATCCCTGCGACAGGGACAGGTCTCGTCTTTGGTCACTATGGACATCAAGGGAGAGGGACTGGCGGTGGTGCTGAAAGGGCAGATCCGCCTGACTCACAAGACTTCGGGAGCCTATATTAGTGAGCTGAGCGTTCTGCCACCCCTGGGAGGAAAGCCCAAGCGCTACAAAGTAACCCACGATGGTAAAACGACCTGGGTTCAAGACCTCGGTGCGGGTACCTACGCACTCCAGAAGGTCACGGAAGAAAATGAGTTCCTCGTTCGTGGTTTGCTGACCGGTCTTGCCAAGACCGCTCTGGAAAAGCTAGAGCCTTCCCAGCTTAAGTTCCTCGATGCGGCAGAGCCAACTCCCGAGCTGGCTGTGGAGCTTGAAAAGGCAGTGAAGCAGGGCGATGGCGATAT
>NZ_JAYUPA010000318.1:0-5308 GCF_043760365.1 Armatimonas sp. | reverse complement strand
CGGGAAGCTGGGCGCACTTTTGCATGAGCTCGCTGTGGTAGTGGCTCACCGGGATCAGGGCATCGAACTCCGAACCGCGCTCGCCGACAAGCTGCCAGCACTGCTCGCTGTAGGGCTTGCCCAGGGCATTAAGAAACCCGTCCTCCCCTTGCAGCGTGCAGGCGATCTTTGCACCGGTCGCCTCCCGAATCCGCCGCCCCATACCTAACAGCAAGGCGTTGGAGAGAATCACCCAGTCTGGTTTCTCGCTTGCCAGCCACTCGACCAGGCGCTCCAGCTCTTTTTTCTGGTTGCCCTCTTCGCCCCTGAGCATCGAGAGGGTCATTGGCCCTAGTGTACTAGCCCGGGTCATACTGGAAAACTTGCCCGTGGCAGTCAGCACAGACGTCGCGTCGAAGAGCTTATCGAGCCAGCGGGGAGTCTTGCGAAAGAGCGGGGAGATCTGCTGCAGATAAGCATTGATGCCGCCGTAGAACACCGGGGTTCCCGCTGCCGCCGACTCCTCGTCCAGGGTGAGCGGCAGGTACATCGGCACCAGAAGCGCATCGTGGCCGCGCTTACGGAGCGCTAGCACCAGTGCATTGTCGCGCATGCAGCTCCCACAGTAGAAGCTGCCCGTTCCCGTGGTTAGATACACCAGACGCATAGATCTATTTTACCGTAGGCTTCAGTCCTCGCGGAACCAGGCCTGTGCATTGGGTGCCAGCGACTTGCGGAAGGCAACACTCTGGGTGCTCATGGCGCGCCACGAGGTTCCCGAACCCTTGAACCACTTGGCATGGCCATCGGCCATGACATACACCGAGCCACCGCTGTGGCGGTAACGTCCCGCGCAGTAGTTTTCTTTCTGCCCAAGGATCGTCGGTGCTGGGAATGCGGGGTAACCTGCTTCGACACCCGTACAACCCGCTGTGTCGTCGCCCGATGTATTTCCGATGTAGCCCATTCCTTCACAGGCGAGTACCCGGCTTGCGGGAGCATCCACCGCTGCCATTCCTTGAATCCCTAGAGGAAACCAGCCAAAGGTCAGTGCGTTGCGGTGCATTGTCGGCATCAGGGCGCTGTTATTGATGTAGCTGCCCGCCTTGGAGTAGAAATTTGTGGTGTACTTGCCCGTGAAGTCAATCGGAGCATCCGCTGCGTTTACGGGAAGGTTCTGAGGGCGTGGGCCGATACTGGGGCAGGTCCAGAAAGTCACTTCCTTGCGGACTGCGGGAGCACCTGTGATGATCACCGCACCTGCTCCTACTTTGGCGTAGGGTTCCACAAGATCCTGCCACGTGACGGCAGTAACCATTCCGACGAGAACATAGGAGCCCATCGGCCACATTTCGTCGTAGTCCTGTGCGTACATCATGATCCCCGTACCGACCTGCTTCATGTTGGAGAGGCAGGCAGTCTGGCGCGCCTTCTCGCGGGCCTGAGCGAAAACCGGGAAAAGAATGGCAGCCAGAATCGCGATGATCGCGATGACGACGAGTAGCTCAATGAGTGTAAACACACGTCGTTTATTCATAAGGACGACTCCTAGGATAAAATAAGGTAGAAAATTGTATCATGGTACTTTGTTGTGAATGTACTCGTAGCGCGTGCTTAGATTTAGGTAGCGCGTGCTTAGATTTCCCAGAGCGCCAGGCTGGCGGCTCCCTTGACCAGCAGGCGGTTGCCTGAGATTGCAGGGCTTGACCACATGGCGGAGTCTGCCACTTCGTATTTGGCAACTTCCTTGAGCGTGTCACCGGATTTTTGGTAGACAAAGAGTTCACCGCCCTGGGACGAGACCAGGAGCAAGGGGCCGATATCGAAGATCGTGACTTGCTCGCCTTTATTGCCCGGACACTCCCAGGTCACTTCCCCCGTGGCGAAGTCCATTACCGCCACTTGACCGCGCCGCTTCTCATTGACCACATAGACATGCTTGCCGTCGAGAACTGGGCTCGATGAGGACATCGTGACATCGCGCGACTCCCAGACTTTACTGGTGCTCCACTTGCCTGCGCTTTGCGTAAGTTTCAGTGCGAACGTCGCACGCTGGTTTGCCCCACAGAGCACGATGTCGCCGGAGATCACGGGTGTGATGGAGTTGTGGTTGAACATATTCTGCCGGTTCGGCAGGCTCCAGAGCTGCGCTCCGTTCTCCGGGCTGAGCCCCAGCCACAAATTGTGTGAGGCGGTGATAATCTGCCGAACGCCGCCAATGACGGCGAGCTGTGGGGAGGTATAGCTTGGCCCCTCGCCCTTCCAGGCCCAGAGCTCCTTGCCCGTGTCTTTATCGAGCGCCAGAAACGAGCCCGTGGCCTCGTGACCGGAGTGGACGTAGATCTTCTTGCCATCAATCAGCGGTGAGAGCGACGCGCCACAGACGGGCATCGGAATGGGGTACTGCTTGGAGAAGTCCTTGCGCCAGATAATACTGCCCTTGGCGGCATCAAAGCACGTCATCAGGCCGTTCACGCCAATCGTGTAGAGCTTACCGTCATGGCAGAGCGGGGTCGAGCGCGGCGACTTTCCGAGGCGCTGCGCGGGGAAGATCACGCTATCAAACGGCGCGGCGACGATGTCTTTCCAGAGCGTCTTACCCGTGGCCATCTCTAGGCACAGCGTGTGCTCCTCGTTACCCTGCCGCACGATCACAAAGGCGCGGTTGCCTACAATAACCGGCGACGAATGTCCTTCGCCCACGGAAATAGCCCATTTTTTGCTTAGTTTCGTCGGCCACTTCGAGGGAATCTTAAAGCCAGAAACGTGCGCATCACGGCGTGGCCCACGCCACTGAGGCCAGTCGCGAGATTGATTCTTTTGCATATTGCGCATCTCAACGATAAAGAAGAAAATAGGTTCCCATGGCTTTCAAACGACGAGAACAAAAACGGGTGCATCTGGGGGTGCATCTGGGGGTGCGTGTGCTGTGCGCACAAGTGGCGTGGCTGGATGCACCGTATCACTGGGAGGGGGGGCGGCTGACATGGGGTGGTTCGGTTCCCGATGCCGCGCTGCTCTGGAAGACCCAGAAGCGATTATACGAGCTACGCCAGCTTGGGCAGAGCATTGAGGCACTTCAGAAAAAGCTGGAGCAAGCAAAGTGGCTGCTGACCCTGACCGAGGCGAGTGGGGTCGCGCTGCTGCTGGCCGAAGCGCTCTGTGAAAACGCACTGCCGTTCTCGCCGAGCCAGGGGGTGGCAAGGCAGGGGCAAGCCGCACTCCCGGCGCTTCAGCGCCTCGCCGCCGATCCGCTCACACCAGAGGACGCGCAGCCGCTGCTGGGCCTGATGCGTGCGGTCTGTCAGGGAGCACGCAAGTTTCCCGCGCACCCGGATCTGATGGCACGGCTCCTGGCACAGTCGCCGGGGTTTCCTATTGCGCTCCTGGGAGAGCTGCCGATTTTGACGCTCACCCCGGAGAAACTGCGGGCTGAAGTGCGGGCAGGACTCTCGGCGGACGCGGTTGCTTGCCTTTTAGAGCAGGTCAGCGCCCGGAGCTATCTGCACCGCGACCCGGCGCTGCGCCGCTGCCTGGAGCGTGTGCCGTTTGCGAGTGTCGCGGTGGCGCTGGAGCTGGCGGAGATTCTACGCCTGCGGGAAGTGTTGCCCGCTGGCGAGCAGGACAGTGGCCCGCTCGTGCGCCGCGCTCCCGGGATGCATGAGGCCGTCGCTCTGGTGCTGGAGCGGGACGACTCCGAGGCGTGGCTTGCACTGCTGGTACGCTGTGCCGATCTTCTCTGGCCGCACCCGGAGCTTGCTGTGAAGAGCCGTCTGCGGGGAAAGAATCGTGAGGACGCGATTCAGCGTAAGGCGCAGCTCTGGCGGCAGGAGCGCCATACGGCTGTCGAGAGTTTCTACCAGATTTTTTCGTACTGCCTTAATGCGGAGCTCGCGGAGAAAGCGCTCCGTGCGGACAAGCTCTGGCGGCTACGCTTCGTGGCGGCGGAGCCGGAGATCTACCAACTGACCTGGGCACTCTACGAGGAGTTTCCCGAGCTGGACAGTGATCTCTCGGACGTGCTTCAAAAGTACCGCAGTGTTGCGGAGTTCCGTACTGATTTTGGCGAGGCGCTCCGTGTCATTCGTGCCCAGAGTGCGCCCACCGGGGGGCTTTTGCTGGCGGCGATCCTCTGGAACTGCCAGAGCGAGACACGGGAAGTTCGCCGACAAGTGCCCCAGCTCGCGCCGCGCCTGACATTGCTCTTGCCGCTGATTGAGCTTCCTGGCACGCAGCTCTGGCATGTCCGGGAGTTTATGAACCCCCTGGGGTACTTGCCTGATTCCTGGTTGGCTCGCACGATTGAACTCTTCCAGAAAACCGAGTGCTGTGATGCCGAAAAAGTGCAGCTCGCCTACCGGCTGGCGGAGGGCGATGAGAGCCGCTTTGTGCACCTTCTGGAGAAGCTCCTGGTGACAGGTTTTGACTGGGTGCCTCTCCAGGCGGCCTATCGGTTTGGGGCACAGTTGCCACGCTTCCCCGCGCTGGCTCCTCTCTTGTGTGAGCTCATGGAGCAGCAACCACGCCGTGCTGTGGAGCGTATGGCCCAGCTCGGGGAAGCCCTTCGACTGGGGCTGGAGGCACTAGAGCCACTGCGCAGGCTCGCCCCGAGTGCGGAGAGCTTGCCTGCGGAGTGGGAGCCTGTCGCGCGTCTTCTGCCCGATGTCCCCGATCTTGCCTGGGCCGCGCGCGAGCCACTCCCTCCCGGAATGGTGCGGCTGCTTGCCTTCCCAGAGCGTCTGCGACGGGAGGCTGACTATCTCACGACACGTCCGGAGCTATCAGTTCGCCACAGTGCCGTTCTCGCCCGCCTTGCCGACGAAGCCGCGCTCCGTCGGACGATCACCGAGGAGCTGAGAGAAGCTGTGATGCAGCGCGCACGGCTCTTGCGTGGGGCCGCTCTGACAACTGCCGTCGAGGAAGTCTATCGAAACCGGCTGCGGGGTATTCTAGGCAGCCGGGCACTCTCGGTGCAGATGACGCCCGATGTAATGAACGCCGCGCTCCTGACCCTAGATATCACGGAGAACCGCCGGTTATTGATCCGCCTGCTCCGTGCCTATTTTGATGGGGATAGAGACTGGGCGCTGCGCCAAAAGCCCAATGTTGTTTATTTAGAAGCCCTCACGGCACGCGGCATAGACGCACGAGCGTGGCGCACGCCGCACGGGGAGAGCGTGAATGGGCTGCACCTGCACCTCGAAACCGATCCGCTGCATGTCTTGCAGATGGGCAACTACTTCGACACCTGCCTGAGCTTTGGAGGGATCAATGCCTTCTCCACGGTCGCCAATGCCTGTGATGCCAACAAGCGTGTGCTCTACGTGCG
>NZ_JAYUPA010000317.1:0-5332 GCF_043760365.1 Armatimonas sp. | reverse complement strand
GAGATCATGGGAATCTTTCAGGAGCTCAACCGCGAGGGAAAGACCGTAGTGATGGTGACCCACGAGAACGACATCGCCCAGCACGCCACTCGCATCATCCGGTTTCGTGACGGTCGCATCCACGAGGATGGCCCCGTGGCAAACCCCAAAGACGCCCGCGTTGAGCTGGAGCACTTCCTCGAAGAGCAGGCTAAGCACGATGCCGCTGCCGGAGTGAGTCGCTACACGTCGGTTCCTGCGTAGAGGATCGCCCTCGTTTCAGATCGCCCCCATGAACGCGCCCAGGGGGCACCCGGTCTTTTTGTCGTCGCAAGCTCCGACACGAAGGGCGTTTCGCCCATGGGATCAGTCGGTCTCGATGGGGTCTTTGGGGTAGCCAGGATCAAGTCGGGCCATGAGTTCCTGGTTCATCCAAGGGAAAATATCCGCTTCTAACTCGGCTTCGTCGTTCCATATTGCCGCTTCCAGGGTTTCTACGAGCACGGCGATCCAGGCGCGGATGCCACTGTGCTTAACGTAGTTTGCGTCGGCATGTACCCATTGGATCAATTGACCTGCCTGCCCGCCCCAGACACCAACAGGGTCGTAAAGAAGATGACTACCAGAACCATCCGAATCTATCAAGAGCCAATCCGGGTGCCATTCCAGCCAGGTATTAGTCTCAAACCCATCAACGGTTCCGGATGATTGGTAGCGAAGGCTCTCTTGTAGGGGGAGCCAATAGTACCAAGGGAGCGGTGGGAAACCAGACTCAAGGCTTCCGTTGTGCCACTTGTAGAGTGCGCGGAAATCGTCGGTGAGAGGGTGCCCGAGCTTGGTCTCGAAGGCATCCAGCTCCGCATCCGTGACGCCGGGCTGGAGTGAGGCGTAGTAGTCCAGGAGGTTAGCGGCTAGCCAAACATCAAAGCGATTGAGCAGTTCGTTCATTTGGTTTATGGCCGCTTGCGGCCTTCGTGTCCGAGGCACGAGGACAATAAGACGCCCCCGTTTATGGGGGCGATCTCTAAAACAGCGTCCGGGGAGGTTCTTTCTTGGCCTCGATCACTTTCTTGCGTGCGGCCTCGATGTCCATAATCAGAGACTCTCTGGCTTGGTCGTAGGCGGCGCCTTCTTGCCTTAAGATATAGGCGGGATGCAGGCCCGCGATGGCGTAGGGGGCGTAGCGGCTCTCGAAGAACTTACCGCGCTCGCTGGTGATCTTGAAGCCTCGGTGGATGACCACGCTTGCTGAGGGGCCGCCCAAACACAGAATCACAAGGGGCTGGATGGTGCCAAGTATCGGCTCCAGCCAGCCACTCACACACGCACTGGCTTCATCGGCGGTGGGCGGGCGGTTCTGCAGGCGGCCTGTCTCACCCACCAGCGTCGGGCGACAGCGGACGACATTGGTGATGAAGATATGCTTGCGCGTGATCCCACACTCGTAGAGACACTCATCGAGGAGCTGACCGGCGCGGCCCACGAAGGGACGCCCGGTTTTATCTTCCGTCTCCCCAGGGCCTTCGCCAATGATCACCAGGGGGCTATTGGGATTGCCCTCGCCAAAGACCACATTGCTGCGCGTCTCCCAGAGCCCACAGCCCTGGCAGTCCATCGCCTCTGCCCGAAGCGACTCGATCTTGGATTCCTTTTCCGTCATAGCAGTTGTTATTGTACAACGTCCGCCAGCGCCTCAGCGAGCGAGGGCCAGCGGAACTTGTAGCCAAGCGCGAGGGCTTTAGTGGGCATGACACGCTGACTGGCGACGAGATACTCCGCAAACTCTCCTACTAGGGCTTTGAGGGCGAAGAGGGGCACCGAGAAACGGGCGGGCTTGCCGAGCGCTTTGCCAATTGCGTCGGCGAGCTGGCGGGCGGTGACGGGGCGGGGGCTAACGACATTAAGCGGCCCGGTGACGCTCTCTGTCTCCAGCGCCCAGGAGATCAGGCCAAGCACATCGTCGCGGTGGATCCAGGGAACCCACTGCCGCCCACTGCCCAGCGGCCCACCCAGCCCCCACTTCCAGGGAGAGAACGGGACTTGTGGCGGATTCACCATCGTCTCAATGACCCCCCCACCTCGTGCAAAGACCTGTCCGATCCGCAGAAAGACCACGCGGCCACCGCTCTTCACTGCCTCCTGTGTCGCCTCTTCCCAGCGGGCACAGACATGGGTGAAGTAGTCCGGAACGGGGAAACTCTCCTCGGTGATCTCGTCATCGCCGTGGTCGCCGTAGAGGCCGACCGCAGACGCATTGACCAGGACTTTAGGGCGGGCGGAGGCGAGCTTGCGCGTGGGCTCGATCCGGCTGTAGAGAATCTCCTCACGGTACGCCTCGCTCCAGCGCTTTGCCGCCACCGATGCCCCACAGAGATTGATCACGGCATCGGCCTGCGCTACGGCATCGCGCCAGACTGTCTCGTCGTCCCAGGCAAGCTGGTTAGCCCGCGCAGTGCGGCTGAGTGTCTGCACGGTATGTCCCGCTGCCGTTAGCGACTCCGTCAGTGCCTGCCCGATAAAGCCCGACGCCCCCGCGATAATAATTTTCATAATGTGTTAGTTCTGAGCCAGTGCCCAAGCTTCCAGGTACTTGAGCCCGCTGCCCGTATTGAATAACACCACACGCTCGTCTTTCTGCACCAGGTTTTTCTCCAAGAGCTTCTGGAGCGCCGCCAGAGTCGCCGCGCCTTCCGGGGCACAGAAGAGTCCCGTGAGTGATGCAAACCGCTTCCACGCCGCAAACATCTCCTCCTCCGTGACGGCCAGCGCACAGCCACCGGACTTTCGGACGGCATCGAGAATGAGGAAATCGGCGATGGCACGAGGCACCCGCAGGCCGCTGGCGCTGGTGTGGGCATTCTCCCACGGCGCGGCGTGCTCCGTGCCTTCCTCAAAAGCCCGCACAATCGGGGCACAGCCCGCTGCCTGCACCGAGATCATGCGCGGGCGCACACTGCCGATCCAGCCGAGCTGCTCCATTTCGTCGAAGGCTTTCCACATCCCAATCAGCCCCGTCCCGCCGCCCGTGGGGTAGACAATCACGTCGGGCAGGTGGCCGTCGAGCTGCTCAAAAAGCTCGTAGCCCATGGTCTTCTTGCCCTCCAGGCGATACGGCTCGCGCAGGGTCGCCATGTCGAACCAGCCGTGCTCCTTAATGCCCTTCTGCACATGGGCATTGGCATCGGTGATGAGGCCATCCACGAGAGTCAGATCAATGCCAAAGCTGCGGCACTCCGCGACAATGCTGGCGGGCGTGTCCTTGGGCATGGCGATATGTGCCTCCAGCCCCAGCGCGGCGGCGTAGGCCCCCAGCGCGCTCCCCGCGTTCCCCGCCGACCCGACCGCCAATGCCTTGATTCCCAGCTCCGCTGCCCGCGCCACCGCCACCGCCATCCCCCGCGCCTTAAACGAGCCCGTCGGGTTCACCGATTCCTCTTTAATCAGCAGCTGGAGCATTCCCAGCTCTCTCCCAAGCCGGTCTGCGGGAACGAGCGGCGTCCCGCCCTCACCAAGATCGCACACAAACGCCGGGCTCCGCACCGGCAAGAGCGACGCATAGCGCCACAGTCCCGGCTTATGCGCCAGCTCCCGTGGCGAGCGCGGTCCGCGTGCAAGATCATAACGTGCCAGCAGCGGCGCCCCGACCTTGCTGAGGTTCTGGGGCACATCGGCATCGTAGTGCTCGCCGGTCTTGCTACACTCAAGGTGCGTCAAAAGGCTCTTCATCAAACCACCTCCGAGGAGACCTCGGGTACCCACCCGAAGGGAAGGGTGCGTAGCCAGAGGAGGAATCGGAAACCTTTTTGGTAGGTGTTGTGAAGTCGTTGCATTTTTTTCTTGTTTCCTTGGTTTTTTCTTGCATGTTTGCTTTATGTTTGATAAACTCGTCGTGAGTTTTCGTCTTAGGATTCGTCCCCCTAGGATCAGGAACTACCTTCAACTTTTGACAGACACCCACCTGATTGGGCAAGGCACTCGCTCTGCGAAGCTTGGACGGAGGTTCGAACCTCCAGGTAGCTTCGCAGGAAATCTGGTTCGCTGAGCGAGGTAATGGTTTAACATAAATCGGGTTGAAGTTGAGACGATATGGCTCTGCCTTGCGCGAAGCTTGGTAGCTTCGCACTTCCTGCTTGCAGGTAAGGTCGAGGTTGAACACGGGGCAATGTAACTTCCCCTATAGACGGGATGACAGCCTCGGCTGTCGTTACTGTCAAAGCCCCCGCATTTATGCGTGGGGATCAGTTACAGAGCGATTGTACCTTCTTACTTGATGAGAGCGCCGATGCGCGAGAACTCATACTCGTAGAGACTCGGCTCGATGTGCTGATGGGCATAGGTGACTGCCTGGGTAAGATAGCCCTCCGCCTCGGCGTAGTCTCCCAGACCGGCGAAGACCTCGGCGTGGTTGCACCAGTGTTTGATAAAAACCAGCGGCGGTATTCCGTGAGGGAGGGCAGAGTGAGGAATCAAAAACGGAAGTGCGTCGCGAAATCGCCCCTGACGGCATAAGAAATCGACATAGGCCCAGCTACGGTGCTGAGTCATTCGCTCGCTGGACGCCGAGGTAATGTTGTGTTTGTAGTTGGCCTCCGCGGCCTCCACATTTCCTATTTTTTCCCAGTTGTTTGCCAGTAGGTAGTGATAGTTATGCTTTTTTCCTGCCGAATAGCGGTGGCCCAGGGAATCCAACAGAGCCAGGTTTCCTTCCCATAGCTTTTTTGAGCCGTAGTTCCGGGGGACATTTAGTCGCTGATTGCCAAAGGCATCGTCGAAGTGGACCTGGCACAGGATCGCCCCTTGCTGGCCCCGCGTGAGTGTGCCACGGCTTCTTCCCAGGCTTGCGATGATGGGGGCGACGATCCTCTTGGCATCTTCGAACCTATGCAGACGCCAAGCCAGATACTCTGCGTACAGACCGTGCATCGAGAGCGCTTCTATCTCGCCGATTTTACCGGCACGATGCAGACTCTGGTAGCGGGCGACGACCGCTAGGTAGACTCCTGCCCAAGCCGTGTCTAGGTCATCCTGCCCGCTTTGGATAAAGTCGTCCAGCGCCTCTTTATCTTGGGGGAGGGGTTCCACTTGGTTCCAGGCACGAGTCGTGAGAAAAATCAGCTCGTCCTGGCTCGCTCCGATTGCAAAGCAAAAGGCGTGGAGGTTCTCGTTGTTGGGCCAGCACTCGCCTTTCTCCCACTTGAACACCAGGTTCTGGGTGACACCGGCGACCCGAGCGACCTGGCGCTGGGAAACACCCGCCCGCTGGCGCAGTGCCCAGAGGAGCTCCCCGAGGGAGACGGGCAGGTTGGCGTTCGTACCTGCACGGGCGATCTGGATCGCGCGTGGGGCTTCGACG
>NZ_JAYUPA010000316.1:0-5332 GCF_043760365.1 Armatimonas sp. | reverse complement strand
GAGAAAGCGCTCGAACTCTCCACGGGGAAGCGCCCTTCCGCAGAGAAGAAGCTCGCTGAGGTGAGTCTGCGCCTCTCCGATCAGTCGGCGATGGAGCGTCTCGGCGGTGTGCTTGGTCCTAGCGAAGATCTTGTTGATGTTTTGCGAATGCCGCGCAGTGGAAACCGGCATGCGGGTATCGCGATGATGCTCTCGATTGCGCCGGGCTTCGGACAGTTCTACTGTGGGCAGGTCATCAAGGCGGCGGTGATCCTGGGGATCTTTTTGATCTCATTCTTTCTCGTCATGCTCACGGACTATCAAGCGCTCTTTGAGCATCTGGCCAATATGTTTGCAATGGGGCGTGGGAAGCTCAAGACACCTGCCCCTAGCACGATGACGGTGGTTTTTGCGGTGATCGCCTTCTGTGCCTGGCTCTACTCCATCGCGGATGCCCCGTTCAGCGCCGCCAAGACCGACACCCTCGACACGCCTGGTCTCCTGCCAACCCCGATGGGCAATCGGTCGGGCTGGGAGCCGTAGGGGACTTCAGCGTTTGTACTCAGTCCAGTAGCGTCACGGTGCGTTTTTCTTGTGCGGAGAGCATTGCGCTGTCCACGATCTGCTGACCGATACGACAGAGCGCGGGATCGAGTGGGCCGTGGAGCGGGCAGCCGGTTTCCAGGTGGTGAATCAGATGCTCGATTGGGTTGCGCCAGCCGGGCGAAAGAGTATCCACGGGAATCTCGTATGTCTCTGGCTGCTCTCTTGTCTGAACCCGAACCACCGACTCGTAGTCGTAGCTTGAGAGGGTGCCGTGCGTGCCCCGTACCACGAAGCCGCACTTGGGCTGGGGCTGGAGAGTCCAGGGATCCGTGAAGGTGCCCCAGCGGGTCTCGAACTTGGAGAGGCCGTAGGGCGCGGTGTACCGACAGACGGTGATCGAGTGCTCATCCACCTCTAAACCTGGTTTATTATCTGTCACACAAGTCACCTCAAGCGGCTTGCGACCATCGAGAAACCACGTTCCCAGGGTGACCCCGTAGCCCAAATAGTCTTGCAGTGAGCCGCCTGCCGCCTCTTTCTGATACCACCAGGACTCCGATTTCTGCTGATTGGCTTCATCCTCGGTGATCTCGACTTTATCGGCAATATGGCGCAGCGGCCCCCGGTTGCCGTCGTAGTAGTGCACCTCGGTCACTGCGCCAATCAGGCCCTCGGTGATCAAGCGCTTCGCCGTGACATGGGGGGGATACCAGGCGAGCGGCCAGTTAATGATCAGGGTCTTGCCGGTCGCGGCCATCGCCGCGATCATTTTATCGGCGTCGGCCAGGTTCGCCGCGAAGGGCTTCTCCACCAGAATATGCGCTCCGTAGGGCGCGGTATCTACGACAGACTGCCCATGCTCGCCCGTTTTGGGGCATAGAATAACAATATCGGGCTTGCTTGTCTCAAGGCACTCGCGCCAGTCGGTGAAGACTTTTTCTTCGGAGAGGCCCAAGCGGGCAATAGTACTTTGCATGCGCTCACGGCTGGCATCGGCGATCCCGACGATCTCAGCACTAGGGTGCTCACTCACTTGGCGGAGCAGATCCCCCATGTGCATGTGGTCAAAATTCACCCCGACGACGCGATAAAAAGGACGGTTTGGCATGCGCTAGGATACGACGGTGGCTTGCTATTTTCCTGCGGAGTGACTGCTCACGGCTGCTAACGCGTCATGATGCCTTCGCGCCAGGCGTAGACAGCGGCCTGGGTGCGGTCCGTGACGTGGAGCTTAGCGAGGATATTGCTGACGTGGCTCTTGACCGTTTTCTCAGAGACGAAGAGCTTCTCGGCAATATCCGTGTTGGAGAGACCATCCGCGATGAGTCGGATGACTTCAAGCTCGCGGTTCGTGAGAGGGGACTCGGAGCCACTGGGCTCGGTTGATTTTCTCTGACCCGTGACCGCTTTCATCATCTGCGCGGCAATCGCGGGCGAGAGGGTGACTTCGCCTACGGCGGCTTTACGGATCGCGGTGGCGATCTCGCACGCCGCTGCATCTTTGAGTAAATACGAGAGTGCCCCGGCGCGGATGGCGGGGAGAACATGCTCGTCCTCGTGGTAGCTTGTGAGGACAATCACCTGGGTACGTGGGCTGATTACCTTCACCTGGCGGGTCGCCTCGACTCCTCCCATACCAGGCATGAGTAAGTCCATCAAGACAATATCGGGGGCCAGGCTCTCGCAGAGCCGGACTGCCTCCTCGCCACTACCCGCCTCGCCGACTACCTTGATGTCGGGCTGGGTGTCTAGAAACGCGCGAACCCCCTGCCGTACAATGGCATGGTCATCCGTCAGCAGTACCGTGATCTCTTCCATAGCGGCTTAAAGCATCCGGACGGCGTCTTCCATCCCGAGGAAATCGTCCATGCGTGCCGGACGCGCCGCGGAATCACAGCGCACGACGATGCAGCAGCCCGCACCCGGTGTGCTCAGGAGCTGGAGACGGCCCCCAGGTAGGCCCTGAGCCCGCTCGCGCATGGTGTGAAGCCCGAAGCCCTCCCCGCCACAGAGCCGCCGCTGCCGGGCATCGAAGCCGCGCCCGTTATCGCGCACGAGAAGCCGCACCCCCCCTGCGTCGTCACGCCGTAGGGAGACCTCAACACGGGTTGCTTCACTATGCTTACTGGCGTTTGCAAGGGCTTCTTGCGCGACCCGCAGGAGGCCGTTTGTTGCCTCGGGAGAGAGAGGAGGCAGCTCATCGCTCTCAAAGGTGGTCGGGATACTGTTGCGGCGGCTCCAATCGCTGACATGTCCCTTGAGCAGGATCGCAAGAGGAGCACCCTGGGCACTCACGGGCCTAAGCTCCTGAAGCACCGCGGTCAGGTCACGCTGTGCCTGCTGCGCAAGATCATTGGCGGCATCGAGTCGCGAGAGCGCTTGGTCAGGCTGCGCGGGCAGGAGGGCTTTCGCGGCTCCGATCTGCATGGATGCGGCAAAGAGGTGCTGCTTAACCGTGTCATGAAGGTCCCGTGCAAGACGGTTGCGCTCCTCCAGCGTGGCCACATCCTGGCGAAGTGCCATGAGATCACGAAGCTCCGCGGCCATCCGGTTGAGGCGACTTGCCAGCATGCCCATCTCATCGGCTGCCTCGGGGGCCATCGCAGTGAAATCGCCACGAGCCCAGGCATCCGCCGCGTGCGTCATTGCATCGAAGCGCCATGCGAGCCGTCGTGCTGAGAGATATCCCGAGATCCCTGCCACAACCCCCGACGAGAGTGCGAGCACGAGCGCGCTGGGAAGAAGTTGCTCCAGGAAGTTGGAACGGGGATGATTTCCAAAAAGAGAGACGAGAACAAACAACCCCAGAGTCGCCAAGGCTGTGGTCAACGCCGCCTTGACGTGTGACTCTTTTAGCTGCGTGCGCAGGCGAGGGTAGTGCGCTTTCATAGGGCCATTGTACGTCACAACCGCTTTGTCCCCCTCAGTCTGTGGACGGATTTTTACCGCTCTTCGGCAGCGTGAAGAAAGACTTCCTCAAAAGGGGTATCGGTGGGGACGATCAGGTACTCCATCTGGTAGCGCTGGGCGAGCTCGGCAAGGCGCTGGCGGATATCGTCCTCCAGACGAAGCCCTGGGCCACCCTCTTGCATCTCGGAGCGATCCATAAGATGGATCAGAACGATGCGTGCTTCGCCTGTTAGGAGCGCAAGGGCACCCCACTCCCAGTTCCGATCACGGAAATCGGATAATAACAAAATCAGGGAGCGACGGGCCGTGCGGCGGATGCGCTTTCGCAGAGCCCAGGCAAAGTTGCGTGTCCCTCCTGCACGGAGGCCCTCAAGGTAGAGGATCAGCCCTTCCATGTCCTCAGGGCGGTTGACGACGGGGCTACGTTGTCCTCGCGCAGGAGACAATGTTGTTACCTCAAAGCGCTGATCGCGCAGGGTTGCTGCGTAGCCTAGAGCTGCCGTGAAGCGCCGTGCGAAGTCAAATTTCAGCGACGGTTCCGGGGGGGTGTATCCAGAAAATGTCATCGCGAGGGATGCGTCTAGTAGCACGTGCAGTGTCGTGTTCTCTAGACGGAACAACCGGATTAAGAGGCGCTCCAGGCGAGACGACTTCCGGGTGGGCTCCGTGTGTCGCCCTAAACGAAAGGGCGAGTCACTCCGGGGTGTCCGCCGTCCGGTACGTCGGCCCTCGGTATCGCTCGCGGGAAGGGCTGTCTCCAGCCGCTGCACAAACTCTGGATCAAGAAGCATTCTGGTTTTCCGTAATCATTCCGCGAACATGATTGGCCCACTCGGAGGTGGGATAGAGGCGTAAGAACTCCGCAAAGATCGCCAGGGCATTGTCACGCTGGCGCAGCTTCTGAAGATGCAGCTTGCCCAGCTTTAACATTCCCAGCTCGGCATCCTGGGTATGTGGGAAGTCTCGGCAGAGGTTCGCCAGTGCCTGCCGGGTAAGCTCGTACTGCTGGGCATCCTCACAGGCGCTCGCCACACGTTGCAGAAGGCGCACGGGAAGCGAGACACGGAGCAGGTTCCTCTGGGCATCACTATAGACCCGTGCTACCGCTGCCGCATTGCCCTGCTTAGAGAAGAGATCAAGTGCCTCGGTGAAGTACCGGTGGGCGATTTCCTGGTCACCTAGACGGATCTGCACCAGCGCGAGGGTGTGTGCCAGGCCACCGTCGGTGGGAGTGCGTACCAGAAGCTCGCGGTAGTAGCGTGCCGCTGTGGGCAGATCGCCTTGAGCCAGTGCTGCCTCCGCATCTTCGATCCCATACTCGCGGGCGCTCTGCTCCAGTACGCGCAAGGGGAAAGCGATCCCCAGGCCGAAGAAGAAGCCCGCAAGGTGTGCGGTATAGGCCACCTGATCCGCGCCCGGGGTCACAAGGGAGCGAATCGCGAGAAATATCTGGAGCACCATCACGATACTAACCGCGATTGCGGCAGGGACGGCGGGAACTCCGAAGAGACGCACCCGCGTTCGCCAGAAGCGCACTGCAAAGAGCCCCAGCACCGCAAAAATCGCCCCCGACGCACCAATCAGCGACTCCTCGGGCGCTGCGACCGGGAAAAAGGCATTGGTAATCAGCACATGTGCCAGCCCAGCCACCAGTGCACCCGTCAGATAGGCCACGAGATACGCCAGGTTGCCCAGCGCCTCTTCCAGATGCACCCCGATGACATAGAGCGTGATCATATTTCCCAGGAGATGGAAAAGATCGCTATGCACAAAAGCGTAGCTAATCAAGGGGAGAAACTGCAGGTGCCCGCGCATCAGACCCCAGCCTTGCACGACTCTCTCAGAGATCACGAGCCCCTCGGTGGGGGATAGGTTGCCAAAGAAAATCACGGAGTTG
>NZ_JAYUPA010000315.1:0-5345 GCF_043760365.1 Armatimonas sp. | reverse complement strand
ATCTCGCGCCAGTTTTTTACGCCGATGGGCGTGACTCTCAGATGCCCGGAGTAGACTTTTTTAAGCTCGATTTTGATGCGTGTGAAGACACCGAGCATGCCAAACCCGCCGATAGCCGCGTGAAAGATCTCGGCGTTCTGCTCACGGCTGCACGTGTGTATCGCGCCATCCGGAGCCAGCAAGTCGAACTCTAAAATATGATCGCCAATAGTGCCCACTCGGAAGTTGTTCTTGCCATGAATGTTCATCGCCGCGGCCCCTGCCAGAGTCGGGAACATGGTGCCCGAGACCACGTAGGGCCACCAGCCATCGCCTAGCGTGTACTGCCAGAGCTGCTTGATTGTCACGCCCGGCTCACACTCCGCCACGCCTTGAATAGGGTCCCACGCCAAGATGCGATTCATGCGCGTGATGTCCAAAACCACGTTCTCCGCCCCTAATGACGCGTCGCCATAGGAACACCCGGAGCCGCGCAATGCCACAAAACGCCCGTGCTGACGCGCCGTTTCTAGCGCCTCTTGGATGCCCTCAATGGTCGTGGGGCGAAAGACATAGCTGGTGGTGTGCGTGTTCATGCCCCACGCGCTTACCTGCTCAATGTGATCTTGAGGAAGCGGACAGCTCAAAACTTTAACCTCTGCATAATCGGGGAGGGGAGCCGCCGGATAAGGAAAAAGGCGAGCGCCATTTTCCAAGGAATATAGGCCACGCGCTTGCCGGCCCGCGCCGCCACGAGAATCTGGCGTGCGGCCTCAGCGGCGGGGAGCTTCTTGCCCACATGATCCGTTGCCATCGGGGTGTCCGTGGGGCCGGGCTTGATCGTGACCACTTTAACGCCTTTGGTGCCAACTCGATTGCGTAGTGATTCCAAGTAGCACTCGAAAAAAGCTTTTGTAGCGCCATAGACGGGCTTGGGAGCACGCCCCCGCTCGCCCGCGACGGAGCCAATTCCCACGATTGTCCCGCCACCCGCCTGCCCGAAGCGCTGCGCCGCCTCGTTGAGCCACGCCACCGCGCCCAGAATATTTACATCCACCATCTGCTTGTCTTTGGCAAAACAGAACTCATCGGGGCCGACGGCAGGCATGACGCCAGAGGCGTAGACAATCAGATCGAGCCCCCCAAGCTCTAAGCAGAGCTGCTGGAAAAGTGCGGGAATCGTGTCGAAATCGGTGACATCGTGGACGTAGGTTTTGATGCCCTCGCCCTGCGGCTCGCTACGGCGAGCGACGGAAGCGACCTGACAACCGGAGGCTGCGAGCTGTAAAACCAGCTCCCGCCCGATCCCCGACGACCCCCCGACCACGATAGCCCGGTGAAATTGCTGTGACATATGCCCTAGATTATGGGCGTTTTGCCTTTTTCGCTACAGCCATCACGGATTTTTTCTTCATGACCGGCTTCACTTTGGGTTTCGGCTGGGCGGCAGGCTGACCGTAGAAGGCCACGGGCAGGTCTCCTGGGCGGTTGGGGGAGACATAGTCTTGCCAGCTACGGGGGACTGCCATACTGCTCGGGTCGCCATCGCTGACATAGAGCTTGCCGCTCTTCACCAGCCGGGCGTAGACTTGCTCAAAGTAGCCACTATCCACCCCGATCCGATCCACTTCACGTGGGTTGAAGCGCTTGTCGCCCGGCGCGTAGGACTCGTCGCCCCACGCTTTGA
Source organism: Armatimonas sp. (assembly GCF_043760365.1). GTDB lineage: Bacteria > Armatimonadota > Armatimonadia > Armatimonadales > Armatimonadaceae > Armatimonas. The sequence goes on along the minus strand of NZ_JAYUPA010000315.1, from coordinate 3,679 downwards.
AGGCGACCAGGTTCGTGTACTGCCCTTGCGGGTCCTTGAGAATGACATCCCAGGTGCTCTTGTTCTTAGGATAGGCACCGTAGGGGACACAGAACGTGTCCATCGTGGCAGTGGGAGCCAGCTTGCGGATATCGCGCACGCAGCCCCAGACCGCCTCGCGTACCTGGGCAGCACTCATGCCACTCATGAACTTGTGGGCGTAGCTGTGGTTGGAGAGCTCGTAGCCACTTGCCACGAGCCACTGGCACTTCTTCTTCTCCTGGCCCGCTTGCCAAAAGGGGGTGGGGTTGTACGATGACTTGGGCAGGGCGAAGAATGTCCCGGCGCGCGGCCACTTCTGCCCATATTTCTTGTGGAAACTCTCCAGTATCCCCACGACACATTTCGGGTCAATCGTCCCGTCTTTCTTGTAGCGGAACTGCGAGCCGCGTGCATCATCGAACGTGAGGGCGACGGGTGTCATTCCCGCGGGGACGGCTTGGAGTTTTTCGGGGAGGTAGAGATCACGCGCATTCATCGGATACCAGCCCGCCTTTGCCATCATCTCCAAATGCTTACGGAAGGTCTCGCCATGGATATTCAGGCCGTGGGCATCGTACTTAGTGCCCGGCTCGTCTATCGAATGGTACATGACGACTGGTATACGTCCAATCTCATTGGCCTTGAGTTTTGCTGGATCAGGGCGCTGCGTGGTCGGTGCGTGTGCCCGTGCCACGCCCGAGACGGGAGCGGTAGCGAGGGCGAGGCGCTGATCGGCGATCCGTAGGGAAAAGGCGGTGCCCACTGTGGCCGCAGTGCCACCTGCGAGAGTAAGAACGAGAAGACGCTTTGGATTCATAGTTTGCAGAACTTAGTGTATCAAATTAACACACAGCAAACCAATTGAGATTTCCTATACTGCCGCCCGTGCGTGGCCCTCTAAGCCTTCGTAGCGCCCAAATAGCTGCGCGGTCTCGGCCAGTGCGCTCGCGGTCTCGGCATCGAAGTAGAGAATGCTGGATTTTTTGAGGAAATCGTCCACGTTCAGCGGCGACGCAAACCGTGCGCAGCCTGCCGTGGGGAGCGTGTGGCTCGGCCCGGCGACGTAGTCTCCCAGTGCGGCGTTGGTGTGTGGCCCGAGCAGGATCGCGCCGGCATTTTCGATGCGCGGAAGCACTGACCATGGCTCGGCGCAGAGCACGTGCAGGTGTTCTGGCGCGTAGGCATTCACCACCGAAATTGCTTGGTCTAGGTTCTCCGTAATCGCCAGAAACGAGCGCTCGGCCAGTGCGCGTCGGACTATCTCAGCGCGGGGCAGATCCGTAAGCTGGCGCTCGATGGCGGCGAGTATAGCAAGGGCGACGGGCTCACTCGAACTTGCTAGCAGCGCCGAGTTGAGCGGGTCGTGCTCGGTCTGGCAGATCAGCTCGCGCGCCGCTGTCTCGGGGTCGGTGGTGGCATCCACGAGCACCGCGACTTCGCTCGGCCCCGCTAGCATGTCAATTCCCACCGTGCCGAAGACCTGACGCTTAGCAAGATTGACATAGACATTGCCCGGCCCGACGATCTTATCCACGCGGGGGACGCTCGCCGTGCCGTAGGCCAGCGCCCCTATGGCCTGCGCCCCGCCCATCGCATAAATCTCCGTGATCCCCGCCAGAAACGCCGCCGCCAGCGTGCCATCCGGCGGCAAACCCGTCTCTTTCGAGGGTGGTGTGGTCAGTGCACGCTCGCGCACCCCCGCCACTTTTGCCGGGATTCCCACCATCAGCACCGTCGAGGGGTAGGCTGCCGCGCCGCCAGGAATGTAGATGCCCACCCGCCGCAGTGGGGAGATCTTCTGCCCCAATGTCTCGCCCGGCGTGCCGAGCGTGACCCACGACTCTTTCAACTGCCGCTGGTGAAAATCCGCAATGCGCACCGAAGATCTCTCCATCGCCGCCCAGAGCGGGGTGGCTTGAATCCGCGCGACTGCGGAAGCAATCGCCGCCTCGGGGACGCGCAGGGTGCTTGCCTCCGCGTAGTCGAAACGGCGCGTGTAGCGCAGAACTGCCTCGTCGCCGTCGGCTTTGACACCCGCCAGAATCTCGCGGACGGTCTGCTCTGCCGTCTCCTGAATGTCCGAAAAACGGGAATCGAAGAGGGCACGGGCGGAGTCGAGAGTGGCTCTCTCAGGAGCGGTGGAACGGAAATCTAAGCGGCGCATCGTGCGAGTATTGTACCCGGCCCCCTCCCTCCCGGGTACCCTCTGGGTGAACGGGAAAGGGAGGGGAGATTAGGAGGGGAACGAACGGAGCCGGGGGAAGGCCGCGGGTACAAATGCTTGGTGAGGGACAAACCTACACTGTTTGGCAGGGACAGTTCCCGGTAAACGTTCCGTCGGGCCTTCCGTTTGCTTTGACCCACTCTTGAAGAAGGGAGATATGGCTGGCGCAAATTTTGATGTAACTCCGCTCTGTAAACGCTCCCGGTGTCCGTTTATCGAAGTTGCTAATGTGAGCACAGGTCGCTCGGTGAACCGGCATGTAGCTTGAATTGGGTGTTCTGTTAGTGTTGATAACAAACCCTGTGGGATTCTCTCTGACCCATTTTTTATAAGCAACGTCGCTATCTGAAAACTCTATCGTCCCAGAAATTGGCGCACGATATTTTGCGGATGGTGGTGCCGTTGGGGAGCTATCTCGCTCCTGAGACGGGTTTTCTCCGGCTTCATAGAACATTCTTGCAATGCGCCTTGGATTTTTTCCTGCCGCAAGACAAAGGCTGACAAGCTGCCTTTCCTCAACGGGCAAGCCGTGTTTTTTAAGCTCCCTCTCGACACGAGTATCAATGGGAAAGCAATTACCCTTGACACAATCACGAATGAAGACACTTAAAGTCTTCCATCCTGTGGCTTGATGATCTGCAATAATTTGATCCAGAGCAGGCATCGGGTTATGGGGCGTTGCTGTTGCTTCGAGGAGAATTAGTTGATGGCTGTACTCGGCCATTGTTAGATTTTTCTCTCGAAGAATTGTACTCATTCTCAGAAGACGCTTCGACATCCATCCCGAACGCAGTCCCGTATACTCAGGCATGTCGGGCACAAAATTTCGAATATTTCTGTGTGCCGCATGAATAAAAAGTGAAGAAAAGTATTTTCGGATATGTGCGCGCTGACTGGCTACAGTCATCTCGCCGTACAAAGTGGTGACAAAGAACCACTCATCGGGAGTGACCTTGTCAGGACTCTCCCATGCCAGTGGGGTATCCTTACCATCTAACCAGTCATGCAATTGTTGCTCTACGTCACCGTCATCGAGTTTCTTGTTTTGAAATGTAGGCTCAAGAAGCAATAGGGCTTCAACGAATTTTGATGTAATGTTCATTGTTTTTTCAGGCAGGGACAGTTCCCAGTAAATGTCCCGTCGGGTCTTCCATTTGCCTTGACCCACTCTTGAAGCAGTGTAATATCGCGGGCACAAATTTTGATGTAACTCCGCTCTGTAAACGCTCCTTGTGTCTGTTTACCGAAGTTGCTAATGTGGGTACATGTTGCTCGGTGCACTGACATGTAGTTTGGATCGGGTGCTCTGCCGGTGTTGACAACAAACCCCGTGGAATTCTCCTTGACCCACTTTTCATAGGAGGCATCGTTATCTGAAAACACAATTGCTCCGCTTGTCGGAACAATATTTTTGACCGGTGCTTGAACGGTCAT
>NZ_JAYUPA010000314.1:0-1915 GCF_043760365.1 Armatimonas sp. | reverse complement strand
AAGCACGAGTAGCCCCAGCTTTTGTTTTACGGAGTGCAGCGCCATATCCGTATTTTTGGCAGGAAAGTCGGTCAGCGAGAGCCTGAGGATAATACCGGTGAACAACCGATAAAAAAGAAATGCAAGTTGTGATTCCACTCTCGGGCCAGGGCAGTCGTTTTCAGCGCGCGGGTTATAGCCCGCTCAAGCCACTGATTGAGGTCGAGGGCATGCCGATGATCGAGCATGTCGTGCGGATGTTTCCCGGTGAGACTGACTTCTTATTTATCTGTGGCACGGATGCTCTAGAAACTATTCCTGAGCTGCGTCCGACACTTCAGCGCCTCGCGCCCAAGGGGCAGATTGTTGGGATTGCGCCGCACAAACGCGGGCCGGTCTGGGCAGCACTGCAAGCCTCTAAGTGGATTAAAGACGACCAGCCGGTTGTACTGAACTACACGGATTTCTCGGTGGGCTGGGACTTTACTGACTTTAAAGCGACGATGGAGCGCGAGAACCCGGCGGGCTGTGTCACCGCCTATCGTGGCTTTCACCCGCACTCGCTTGGCCCGAATCTCTATGCTTATTTACGGCACGATGAAGCGCGTATGGCACTGCTTGAAATTCAGGAGAAGCACTGTTTTACAGACAATCGCTTAGACGAGTTCGCGTCGTCGGGGACGTATTACTTCCGCTCCGGGGCGCTGCTCAAAGCCACGTTTAATGAAGCCGTTGAGCGTGATCTCTCCACCAACGGCGAGTTCTACGCCAGCATGCCGTTTAACTTGCTCGTCGAGAAAAACGAGCCCGTGCGGGTTTATGAGCTAGAGCATTTCTTGCAGTGGGGCACGCCCGAGGACTTAGAGGAGTATCTCACCTGGTCGCGCTACTTCACCCACTACGCCGAAAAAGACGGCTGGGCTCCAGAACTCGCTGCGATGCCTGGCACGAACTTAATTCCGATGGCGGGAGCCGGGATGCGCTTTGCGCAAGAGGGGTACAAAGTCGCCAAGCCGCTCGTGCCCGTGGACGGCACGCCGATGATCGCTCGCGCCCTGCGCTCACTGCCCGCCGCGAGGCACTGGATCACGGCGTGCCGCACGGAGCACCTGGCAAGCTCCTGCCTCGCCGAGTACATGGGCCAGGACGGGCGCAACCTCACGCTCCTGCCGGTCGAGAAGCTTACCGAGGGCCAGGCGTGTACGTGCCTGCTCGCCCGTGATCAAATTGACCCGGAAGCGCCGCTGCTTATCGCTCCCTGTGACGCCGCATTTGTCTACGATGCCCTGCACTACGACATGCTCACGCAAAGCGAGAGCGGCCCGGACTGCCTGATCTGGACGTTCCTGAACCACCCGCACGCCAATCGCAACCCTAATCAATACGGCTGGGTTGTGCTGGATGAAAACACGGGTAATGCAAAGACCGTTCTGTGCAAGCAAGCCCCTGAGGGTGACATTCGGCAAGCGCACGGTGTGATTGGGGCGTTCTGGTTCAGGAAAGCCAAGTTCTTCTTCGAGGCCGCCGATGCACTGATCGCGCAGAATCTCCGGGTGAACGGCGAGTTCTACGTGGACTCCAGCATCAACTTGCTTCTGGAGCAGGGGCGCACCGCACAGGCCTTCCCTGTGGAGCACTATCTCTGCTTCGGGGTTCCTGATGATGTGCGCACCTACAACTACTGGGCGGGCTACTTTGCCCAGCGAGGTTAAGCGCCATGCCGTTGAAAACCTCTCCCACCCCCAGCCCCTCCCTCCCCCGGGCAGTCGTTCCTCCTTGGGGAAGAGAGGGGAGCCAGACAGTATCGTTTCCCCTTTCCCAGCGAAGTATGAGCGCCTGCACCCAGAGGGTACCCGGGGGTTAGGGGAGAGGTTCTAATGCCGCTACGTAGCCGCCTGTTTTGGGGCGTTTTGATCTTTAAGCTGGCACTCGGGAC
>NZ_JAYUPA010000313.1:0-1916 GCF_043760365.1 Armatimonas sp. | reverse complement strand
AGAGTGCCATCAGTGCCACTAGAGTCAATCGTGAGCGTCACTTCACTCCCCGTGAGCGCTCCCGAGGTTACTTTACCGGACCAGGGCACGTTGGGCAGAAAGGGGCTATCGAAAGCTTGGACACGGGCACCGATGCCCAGGGCAAGACCCAGTCCTAGCGCGGATTTGAGAAGCATGCGTCGCGTGGTCGTTTTTTGAAGTTTCATTTTAGCTTGGTTCCTTTAGACTGAATCGAGTGGGGCACTGTTCCCCCACTTCCGCCTTCCAGTTTATCGGTCTAACGTGGACGGAAACGTGGACGACAACAAAGGATTTGCGTGGTCGAAGAGAGAAAGAGGGACGAAGATGCTGACGATTCGGCTCTTTGGATCAATAACTGTTGAGGTGAATGGGGAGCCACTGTCGGCGCTTCGGTCACGCCGCGGGCTGTATATCCTCGCCTTGCTAACCCTACGTGCCAACCGAGATGTCTCGCGGGTCTGGCTCGCAGGAACGCTCTGGCCGGAGAGCGACGAAGCCCGAGGGCTAGAGAACCTCAAGCGCTCCCTCACGAACCTGCGCGATGCCCTCGGCCCCACGGCCAAGCATCTGCTCCAGTCCACCACGAAGCACACACTGGTTCTGCGGCTCACTCCCGAGCAGTCCGATGTCCTGGCTTTTGACGAAGCGATTCAGCAGGACACCACGGAAGCACTGGAGAAGGCCGTAGCACTCTACTGCGCCCCGCTGCTGGAGGACTGCTACGAGGACTGGGTACATCCTGAGCAGGCAGCGCGCCGGGAGACCTACCTAGCTGCTGTCGAGCGTCTTACAGCCCGTAAGCAAGTCACCGGAGAGCTGGCCCAGGTGATTCCGACACTTCGCGAGGCAGTGGTGCGGGAGCCCCTCCGCGAGGGACTGTGCCGTCTTCTCATGGAGGCGCTTGCCCAGACGGGTAGCCCGGCAGAGTCAGCAGAGGTCTACCGTGCGCTCCGCAGTAGTCTGCTCCGCGAGAGCAATGCCAGCCCCTCGGCGGAGCTGACGGTGCTCTACAACCGCATTCGTGCGGCGGCGACAGCGGTGCCCGTGGCAGCACCGGCGCTCGCTCCGGTGTCACGGAAGGCCCCTGCGCTCTACGCGCTTCCTCGCCCCCTGACGGCGCTTATCGGGCGGGAGCGGGAGCTGGAGGCGATCACGGAGTGCCTGCACAATGCCTGCCTCGTAACGCTGACGGGAGCGGGCGGGATCGGCAAGACGCGGCTGGCGCTGGAAACAGCCTGGGGGCAGCAGAAAGCTCGGGCGATGCAGGATGGTGCCTGTTTTGTGGACCTCGCTCCCGTGCGCGATCCCACGCACCTGCCCCAGGCGACTGCCGCCGCACTAGGACTCCAAGAAACCGGGGAGCAGCCCCTGCTGGAGTCACTGATTGAGTTTCTTCGCCCTCGCACACTCTTGCTTGTTCTTGATAACTGCGAGCATTTAATAGATTCTAGTGCTGAGTTTGTGGGTCGCCTTTTACGAGACTGCCCCCGCCTCCAGATCCTCACCACCAGCCGCCAGCCGCTGGGCATCACCGGAGAAGTGGTCTGGCGCGTCCCCGTTTTAGAGGTGCCGACGCAGCAAGGCCTGCCGGAGGTGCTGATCGAGCGCTATGCGGCGCTACGCCTCTTCTTTGAGCGGGCTCGCGCCGTGCAGCCCGCTCTCGCAATCACGGAGTCGGCGGTGCAGGCGGCCATTGAGATCTGTCGGCACCTCGACGGAATCGCACTGGCCATAGAGCTTGCGGCAGCGCGAGTTAAGTCTCTGAGTGTCGAGCAGATCGCACTGCGACTGGAGGATCGTTTTCGGCTGCTGACCGGAGGGAGCCGTAACGCTCTGCCACGTCAGCAGACCCTACGCGCCCTGATTGACTGGAGCTACGATATCCTGCCCGCACC
>NZ_JAYUPA010000312.1:0-5351 GCF_043760365.1 Armatimonas sp. | reverse complement strand
CCTCCGCAGTGATACGTGGCTGGATAGCTTTGCGAACAATCGGGCCACGGAGATCAGAAGTTTTCATAGCTCCGACCTATTCCGCCAGCTCAGGGTGGTTTTCCTTTGTCCAGCGAATGCGTTTCTGGGAGAGAAACCAAGTCTTGCCCTTGTCGTTGTTGCCCTGGAAGAATAAGACCGCCTTGCCGCGCTCATCAAAGATGCCCGGATGCCCCGACTCTGAGGCGTTCCACTCGCCGGGATGGCCGTTGGGGAGCAAGGGCTGGTCGCTGAGGCGCTTCCAGTGAACCCCATCCATGCTACTTGCCATCCCAATCTGCTGAGGCGCGTTGTTGTAGGCCCCGGCGTAGAACAGAAATAGGGTCTTGCCGCGCTGGCAGAGTGTGGCGGCCTCAATACAGTCGCGCTCCCACGGCAGCTCTGGCGCGAGCATCGGGGCATCGGTGGAGAGATTGGTCCACGCCGCCCGCCCAAAATCAGACGTCAGCTCAGCCACAGCCACACCGAGCATCTGAATCTTAAAAGCCGGGTCGCGGGTGGCATAGTAGAGGTAGAGCTTACCCTTAAACGGAAACACTTCGGCATCTATCGCCCGTCCACAGTTCCATGCGCCATTGGGCCGAAAAATAGGGTTGGTGGTATCGTGCTCGAAGTGCAGGCCGTCTTTAGAGACCGCGTGACAGATCGCATCTTTGGGTCCCATGCCGTAGGTCTGGTAGAAAAGATGCACTTTCCCGTTCAGTACCCGTGCTCCCGGCGCACAGATTCCTGTTTCCTCCACCGTCCCTGGCTTGCCCAGCACCTCCCCCACTTTCGTCCAGTGTGTCAAGTCCGAGCTGGTCGCCACTCCGATCCCCCAGCCCCTCGGCGCGTCGGGCGGGGCGAGCTTGGGGTCAAAGGGCGGCATGGAGTAGTAGAGCCAGTACTTCTTCTGAAACCGAATCACCGATGGATCTTTGGCAAAAGGCCGTCCGAGGCGTGAGGTGTCGCCAAAGTACATTTCAGGGGCACTCATTGCGACATGATACAACAAGTCTCACCCATGTTTCAATCAGCGACAGCAATCTACGTCCATATTCCGTTCTGCGCGCGCAAGTGTGGCTACTGCGACTTCAACGCCTACTCGGGCTACAAAGACGGCACAAAAGCGCGCTATGTTGAGGCGCTGTGCCGCGAAATTGAAGCCGTAGGCGATGGCAGCCTGATCCAGACGATATTCTTCGGCGGCGGCACCCCGACCAATCTAGCGGCCAGTGAGCTTACCCGGATTCTGACAACGCTCAAGAGCCATTTCGTAATCGCCACTGACGCCGAGATCTCGCTTGAGGCCAACCCTTCCGACGCAGATAGGAGCTATCTCACAACACTTCGCCAAGCGGGTTTTAACCGCATCTCATTTGGTGTGCAGACCTTCAATGATAGGCTTCTCAAGCTCATTGATCGAGAGCACAGCGGTGAGGCGGCAAGGCGCGCCATTGAGCAAGCGCGAGCGGCGGGCTTTGATAATGTCTCGCTGGACTTAATGTTCGGGCTCCCTCGCCAGACAGTGAGCGACTTTGAGCGCACGCTAGACACCGCACTGTCACTGGAGATTCCCCATCTTTCGATCTACGGTCTAATTGTTGAGGAAGGCACACCGTTTTTTGCACGGCGCGAGCGTGGCAAGCTCCCTCTTCCCCCCGAGAGTTCCGAGGCGACGATGTTTGGCAAGGCGCTTGAAAAGACAAAAGAGGCCGGACTCACCCGCTACGAGATCAGCAACTACGCCCGCTCGGGCTATGCTTGCCGCCACAACCGTGTCTACTGGCGCAACGAGCCTTACTTCGGACTGGGTGCGGGTGCGACGGGCTATCTCAACGGCGCTCGGCGAGTGAATATCCGAAGGCCCTCCGCGTATATCGAGGCCGCGCTGGCGGGAAAAGAGCTGGCCATCACGCAAGAAACGGAGCGGCTCACACAAGACGAGACCATGGGCGAGACCATGATGCTAGGCCTACGCCTCGCAGAAGGGATCGCGCTGGACGACTTCTCAGAGCGCTTCGGCGTGCGCGCCGAGACGCACTGGGCGCAGACAATCGCCATACTGACAACGCAGGGCTTGCTGGAGCGCACACCAACCCACTTGCGCCTCACCGATCCCAAGGGGTTGTTTCTCGCCAGTGAGGCTATGGCACCGTTTATTTGAAGGCAATCAAGCCGCGCCGAGTCCTACTAAGTAACCAACTTAAAGGAGATTCGTATGAAATTCAGTACTATTGCAACTATCGCCCTCTCGCTAGTCTTGACAGCAGCCCCTCGCTCGGTGCTCGCCCAAGACGTTGCGGCTACACCGGTAACCATTACCGCACAAGACGCCCCCGTGCGAAGCACACTGGAAGCCTTTTTCAAGCAAGCGGGGATCAAAAACTATATCCTCGAAAACGGGGTCGCCGGGTTTGTGACTCTTAACCTGGTTGATCAGCCGATGGAATCCGCACTTAAACTGGTGCTACGCGCAAACTCCATCCCCTTAACCTACTCCAAAGAGAACGGGGTCTGGATTGTTAAACCCCGGCGCATCTCCTCACCCGAGGCCATCCCGGCTCCCTTTGAGCTTGCCTCGCAGGAGCAACCTACGCCACCACGCTTTGAGCGCATCTCGCTGACCTACCTGGATCCCGCGGACCTCTCACAGATTCTTGGGGGGATCACGATGATCCATCAGTTCACACGTTTTACGGGTGGTCAGGGATTTTCGGCAGGGCAAGGTTTCTCATCAGGCAACGGCTTGCTAGGGCGCGGAAATGGTGGAGGCATCCTGTTCCAGGGAGGCGGAAATAACGCCCCCGGAGCGGGCAGTGGCCAGCGCGGCGGTGGCTAAAACAACGCGCTAAGTGAAAAGAGAGAGCGCTCTTTCCAGAGCGCTCTCTTTTTGTTAGGGGACGGAGATATTGATGGCTGCCCGGCTCGGCTTGCCTGTCCGACTGGGCAGGAGCACCTTGAGCATCACGAGGCCCCCCGAGCGAACCGTACTGGCGGCTTTTTTCGCCTCCTCCAGTGTGGTCACGAGCTTTCCATTGACACTCTGCAGAACCATTCCGCGCACCAGCCCTGCCTCGTCCGTCGGTGTCCCTTGCTTCACTCCCGTAACCAATAAACCCTTCACACTCTCCTCTAGCTTAAGCTCTGTCCGAACCTCCGCATCAAGCGGTTCGAGAGTGGCTTCCAGTACCTCAGGGGTTTTCTTAGTTGCCGTAGGACGCGTCGCCGGTGCGGGGCGTAGCTCCTTCAGTTCCTCCAGAGTGGCATTCAGAGTCAGTGGTTTGCCTTCCCGACGAACCTGGATGGCAACCTGGCTCCCCGGTTTGGTAGTTGCGATCGCATTACGCAGGCCCACCTCATCGCGTACATCGGTCGTGCCGAAGCGGATGATGACATCCCCTGCCTCGACTCCTGCCGTGTCCGCAGGCCCACCGCCGCTCACCTGGGAGACATAGGCCCCCTGAGAGACCTTCAGCTCCTGTCGCCACTCCGGCTCGATATTGGCGGGATTGAGCCCGAGAAAGCCGCGTGTCACCTTCCCCTTCGCAATAAGCTGATCCGAAACAAGACGGGCCGTGTTGGCAGGAATCGCAAACCCGATCCCGACACTGCCGCCCGAGGGAGTGTCTATCCCCACATTAATACCGATCAGCTCGCCTTTGATATTGAGCAGCGGCCCCCCAGAGTTGCCCGGGTTGATCGCGGCATCGGTCTGGAGAAGCTCAGGGTAGTAGCGGCCATCGAGCGGCCCCCCGATCGTGGACTTGCGTTGGAGCGCGGAGACAATCCCCGTGGTAACCGTGTTGTCCTGGCCAAAGGGTGAGCCAATCGCAATGGCCCACTGCCCCACTTTGATGTGCGCTGAGTCCGCGAACTTGATGGCGGGCAGGGGACGCCCCGCGTCTATCTTGATCACTGCAAGATCAGAGCGGTCGTCGCGCAGGACACGCCCTGTAAAAGTTTCGCCCGTGGAGAGCTTCACTTTCACCTTCCCATCACGTGCTTTCTCTACCACATGGTCATTGGTCAGGATATAGCCCTCACTGCGAATAATCACCCCGGAGCCCCCCACGGGGCGCAGGAGCATCTCGGGTTCCTGTTCCTCAGCGGGATTCGGAGTCTCCGTGGGCTTCTCCCCGCCCTCGGGCTTCGGGGCGGGCTGGGGGCGACGGCGGCGCGGCGGCGCATTGCCCCCCTGCGGCGGCCCTAAAAACTGCTCAAACGGCGACTCGGCGCGCGGCACTTCGGCAACTGCACTGATCGAGACCGCCGACGGCCCCATTGCCTCCGCAAGCTGCGTGAAAGCCACTTCGAGAGATTGTGCCGTCTCACGAGCTTCTTGAACACGCACCGCAGGATCACGCGCGATCAGACGGGCGGAAAATGGCACAGCACAGGCAATTAGCCCCGCTGTTAGAGCAAAAGAAACATATTTTCTGGACATTGAGCAACCTCCATAGAGAGGACGAGCCAGGGGCTCCTACCCGCGAAAAATAGAAAAAGCCCCCGCGGCAACGCGCGGGGGCCTAAGGGGCACCTTAAATCTTGTAGCGACCGTCTCCCTCAGTTGAGGTCTGAAGAATACGCTTCACAAACGAGATCAGCTCCATCGGATTGAAAGGTTTCGTAAGGTACATGTCCGCACCGCCGGAGTACCCACGGAGGACATCCTTATCCTGAGTCTTAGCGGTCAGCATGATCACCGGCAGCTCCGCGAGCGCCGCATCACGACGAATCGACGCAAGAAGCTCGAAACCATCCATCTCCGGCATCATTACATCAGAGACAACCAGATCGGGGCGGTTCGCTCGAATCTTCTCCAAAGCCTGAACGCCGTTGTTCGCGGTCTCAACGGTGTAGCCCATACGCTCCAGGTTCACTTGAATCAATCGGACGATATTGGGCTCATCGTCCACGGCTAAAATACGTGCCATTCTCTTTTTTTACCCTTTCCTGCGGAAAACCCTGTGCCAGCATTTTATCTCATTGCCCGGGGTCACGTCAATGGGGATTATCGGCACGGTGCACCTTTTCCTTTCACTCTGTGCAATCTGCCCACTTTTGCGCTTAAATCAGTACAGAGGTGCAACCCAACACTACGTCGCGGGTCGCATGAGAGGAGTAGAAAAAATAATGGGACCTGTGTGGGGAACCTACTTAATGATTTTTCTGGGCGTGCTTGGTACGTTGGGGCTCCTGGCCTGGACACTGCGCACACAGCTCAGACGTACGGGGCGCTATCTAATCGCCTGGATCGAGCGAGACAAGCGCGCCGAGGAAGAGGCCCGCACGCAGCAACAGCAGTACCAGGAAGCGGAGCAGGAAGTCCA
>NZ_JAYUPA010000311.1:0-5370 GCF_043760365.1 Armatimonas sp. | reverse complement strand
AGCCCAAAACCCTTGGTTTTGAGGCTCGCGTAGAGTTTTTGCAGCTCCGGGTGCTCGGCGCGGCAGGGGCCGCAGTTGAAGAACCAGAAGTTAATTAGCACGGCTTTCTTGCCCTTGAGCGCCTGTGCCAGCGAGAGCTTGCCGCCTGTGGGAGTGGCAAGGTTGAACGCCGGAGCCTTCGCGCCCACTTTCAGCAGCTTGGCCTCCAGGCTCGCCATTCCGCTACTGCCGGGCGGCTTCACTTCCTCAAGCCCGGTGGGGAGCGTGAAGTTCTCGGCGGCAATCTCTAGGTCGAACTGAACATTTGCTAGAGTAATCTCCTGCCCGAATTTCTGTCCGCCCGCCTCCGAGGACGCCACGAAGCGCTGGATCATCTTCTCCGGGCTGACATAGACACGAAGAGTCCGTTCCGTCTCTTTTAGCTCCAGCACCTCAAAGCTCGTCTCCCCAATTTTTTCCACTCCAACAAACGTGAACTTCTTGGGGTCGGTGCCGGGGATTCCTGTCAGAAATGGCCAGACCGTCTCGCTGTCTACGGGGCCTTTGGTGTACTTTTTTCCCGTGATATCGTAGGATGCCTTGCCGTCCATGATCATCAAGACTCCCTCACCCTTGTCCGGTGTTAGCTCGACGCGGCCTAGGCCGGGGGCTTTGAAGAGCAGCTTACCCGAGCGCTTCTGCGGCTGTGGCCCCGTGACGGTCATGGTCATCTCCGCCGAGAAGCTCTTGAGGGACTTGCCCTTGGCGGCGATCTCCGAAAAGAGGGCAACCGCTTTCTCATCATAAAAAAACGGGGCTGCCGCGATCAGGGCGGGAGCCACAAAAAGGGGCACGGGCATAGGTTTCGTTTCTCCTGAGGACTCGCCCCGATAAACCGGGGCGTCTTATTGTCCTCGTGCCTCGGACACAAAGGGCGTTCCGCCCATAACCGAGTTAACTCGGCATGGCCCGGAGGGCCTTCGTGTCGGAGCTTGCGAGGACAATAAGACGCTCTCGTTCATGGAAGCGGTCGTCTGAGAAATATTCTACAGGCAAAGCCCTCCCCCTGCCGAAAATGGAATTGCCTGGTATGGTTACCAGGGATAACTCGCCATGAAAGCCATGATTCTTGCCGCCGGGGAGGGCACGCGCCTGCGCCCCCTGACTCTGACCCTGCCAAAGCCAATGGTGCCGGTCGCCAACACGCCGCTGCTGGTGCGGACGGTGGAGCTACTGCGTCGCCAGGGTGTGGAGCAGCTCGCGGTGAATCTCTACCACAAGCCTGAGGTGATCCGCGCCCACTTTGGCACGGCCCTGACCTATTCCGACGAGCCTACACTTCTGGGAACGGCGGGCGGCGTGAAGAAGCTCGCGGGCTTTTTGGACACCACGTTTGCCGTGCTCTACGGTGACAATCTCTATGACTTTGAGCTGGCACCGCTGCTGGCATTTCACCGGGCGAAAAACGCGCTGGTGACGATTGCGACTTTCGAGACACCCAACCCGAGCGCGTGTGGCCTGGTAATCACCGATGCGCACGGTAGGGTGACACGCTTTCAGGAAAAGCCACCCGCCGCCGAAGTCTTTACGAACACCGCCAATGCGGGCGTCTATATTTTGGAGCCGGAGGTGCTGGCATTTATCCCCGAAGGCCTGGTCTGCGACTTTGGCCGCGATCTCTTCCCGGCGCTACTCGCGCGCTTCCCCAGTCGGCTTTTCGCACTGCCCTTGGGCGGCTATCTACGCGACACGGGCACGCCGGAGAACTACCGCCAGGCCAACTGGGACTTGCTCGGGGAGCAAACGCTGCTTCTGGCACCCACGGCGCAGGTTGCCCCGGAGGCGCAGCTCATGGGCCGAAATGTGATTGGGGCGGAGTGTAAAATTGCAAGCGAGGTGCAGCTAACCGAGAGTATTCTCTGGGAGGGCTGTCAGCTTGGCGTGGGTGCTCAGCTCAGGCGAGCCATTCTGGGGCGGGGCGTTGTGATTGGGCCGGGCGTGGTTCTGCCACCCGGCGCGGTGATTGGAGAGGGCGAGCGCGTTTTATGATTATTGTACAGACACCACTGAGAATTTCGTTTGCGGGCGGGGGAACCGACTTTCCAGACTACTACAAACGCGAGGGAGGCTGCGTCGTTTCCACGGCCATTGATAAGTACATCTACGTGATCATCAAAGACCGCTTCGATAAGAACATCCGCATTGGTTACTCCCGCACGGAGCTGGTGGAGAGTGTGGACGAGATCGAGCACCAGTTGGTACGTGAGGCGATGAAAAAAGTGGGCGTTCACTACGGCATCGAGATCGCCACCATGGCCGACATTCCCTCGGAAGGCTCCGGTCTCGGCTCGTCGTCGTCGGTGACCGTGGGGTTGCTCCATGCGCTCTACACCTTTAAAGGCCAGCTTGTCACCCCGGGCCAGCTAGCGCGCGAGGCGTGCGAGATCGAGATCGAGATCCTGGGCAAGCCCATCGGCAAGCAAGACCAGTACATCGCGGCCTACGGTGGCCTGCGGCGCATTGACTTCCACTCCGACGAGACTGTCGCCGTGAGCTGGGTGCCCATGCCTGAGGAGCAGAAGCGCCGTTTCAGTGAGTCGTTGATGCTTTTCTACACCGGAATCACGCGCAATGCCGACAAGATTCTGCTGGAACAAAAAGATAATATCGCCGAGAAGCTTCTGACACTTGATAAGATGAAAGCGCAGGCCGACGAGATTTACAATGCGCTCATTGACGGCAACCTTAACCGGATCGGTCGGGTGATGGATGCCGGCTGGCGGCATAAAAAACTGCTCGCGACTACCATCTCCAACTCGTCCATCAATGCCTACTATGAAGCGGCGCTGGATGCGGGGGCGATTGGCGGTAAGGTGGCGGGCGCGGGCGGCGGGGGCTTTCTGCTTCTCTTCTGCACGCCCGACCGCCAGGCGCATGTCCGACAAGCCCTCTCCAGCCTTAGGGAGCTTCCCATTGGGCTGGAGCGCGACGGTACCAAAGTGATCCTCAACGCCCGGCGCTAGCCTAGGGAAGTAGCGCCAGAGGTTGTCGGCCACGATGAGTCCGACGGTGGCGCTCTGGTGACCGTTCCTGAAGCTGGGCAATCTTGGTGGGCAGAGCTGTTGTTTATCTTTGGCTTGCCCCTCATATTAAAATTACCAAGAAGAATACTCGTTTTATATATAACATATCTAGGATATGCAACAAAGCCTTCATGAATTACTAGTTTTTGCTGTGCACACTAAATGTATTATCCATTGTGTGCCGAAACTGAGTGTGTGATGGAAAAATCAAGAAAATTACGAAAAAAACAAGGTGGCTTAATGATTGTAGATGCGATCATTGGTATGTTTCTGTTGACCCTTGTCTTTGGAGTGATCATTAGTACTATGGTGATGGGGCTACAGTCAGGGAGGCGATCCCGTGAGTTTCAGAACGTTGGGTTGGCTGCTCGTCAGGTTGTTGAAAATATCCGAAGTTTCAAAAAAGCGGCGCTTGCTGATGGCACGTATCAGGACGCGACGATTTTGGGAGCTGTGCCGCAGCTGAGTGCCCTCTCCAATGCGAGCATTTCCGCCCATGTGAGTTCGTTCAACACACGTGCCCATCAGGTAGTAGTGACTGTGAGCTGGTACTCCGTGCCAGCGAAGCGAAATCTAGCACAAAAATTTACTACTCTTTTCTCTTCGGATGGAGTTGCCAAGTGAAATCTCTTCTTGAAACTATGTTTGGTGCGATCATTGGTGTAATGGTCATCATGATGTCTATTAACTTGACAGATGCGGTTGTTGCAACGAGCATAAATGGTGCTACAGACATGGCACAGGATAACTCAGTGCGCTTGGCGACGAGTGAGATGCAGCTGCACCTGCGCAATGCCAGCCGGGTACTGGCCTCTGCGACGGTGGGTAATACTATCTACAGTACGGGGCCGACCACTTTGGTAGTGGCTGCACCCGCCTTCAATGCTGGCAATAGCAGCTATTTTATTACCGGGCAGGATGACACGATCATCTTCACCTACGATGCGGCGAACCAGGAGATCCGTGAGACGATTGTCGCTTCGGGCGGCACGGCTCGCCCACAACGCACTCTCTTCACGATCGGGCGCAGTGTCACTGATATTACTTTTACCTATAATTGCCGTCAGGCCTTTACCGCTACCGTGACAGGGAGCTCAACTACCTACACCCTGGCCACTCTACCCGTAGCCGCGTCGGTGAAGGCCTATGTCAATGGGACGCTAAAGGCGACGACTGTTGTCAATTCTGTCGTCACCCTCACCGATACTGTCACGGCCAATGATCTGGTGCAGGTCTTCTATATTCCCCAGACCTTCTCCGCAAGTGCACCCGTAACGGAAGTTACTTTTACCATTCAGCAGAGTAGTAGAGGCGCACGCGCTGAACGCACCACCACAGCACAAGGCAGCGCCCGATTGCGTAACTACCGGAACTAAGGAGCAGCATCGTGAAAAAGAACAGCTTGAAAAAACGAGGTTTTGCAACAGGTGCTGCCATGACTTCGGTTATTGCTAGCATCATGATTCTGGGAGCCCTGATGTACGCTGCCTCCACCCAGCTCAGCTTAGTGAGACGCAGCCTTCAGCGAACCTCTTCGACACTGGTAGCTGAGGCAGGAATTGAGCACGCGATGTCCACGCTCGCCGCTAACTGGAACGCCAGTGGAGGGAGTGGTAGCCTCTATGAGGATCCAGGTGTCAATACCACCTCGGCAGGAAGCTTCAGCTACACGATCAGCGCACTCAACGACTCCAAACGACTGATCACGGCAACCGGCACGTCTCCCACTGGGAGGTCGGCCCAGGTTGTCGGGCTCGCGGAGTTTATCTCGGGGGATGCCGTCTCCCTTTCCCGCTACGCGCTGCTGGCCAAGGCCTACATTGGGTTTGGGGGAAGCTCCAGTATTCAGACGACACCCCTCAATGCCCATAACGCCGACGCCCGAACCAACGGCTATATTACCCAAGGAGGGAGCTCCTCTATTGATGGGACATTCTTTGCGGTAGGGACGATTGCGGGAATGGGATATTACCCCAACCAGCCTAACTATGCCGAGATCAACTTCCCGGAGGAGACCCAGATTCAGGACTGGGAGGCCGACTGGCGCACCCAGTCGCAGTCGGCAGGGCGCACCTACTCCGCAAACTCACTGCCGGCTAGCATCGTCGCCCCCGCCTACATCACTGGCGATGTCTCCCTCACAGGAAAGAAAACCCTCACAATTACGGGCAGTGGGTTTGTCTTTATTGAGGGGAGCATGAATATGAATGCCCAGACGGTGATCACCAATAGTGCCACGCTGGTGGTTCGAGACTCCTTCACCTGCAACGGGCAATCCTACTACACCATCCCAAGTTCGGCACTGATC
>NZ_JAYUPA010000310.1:0-16247 GCF_043760365.1 Armatimonas sp. | reverse complement strand
GCCTGGGTATCGGGGGGCTGGCACTCTCCGCACTTTTTGCCTCCGAAGCGAGGGCGGATGCGGGTAACACGCTCACCTCGCCTAAGAAAGCCCCCTTGCCCTCCAAAGCGAAGCATGTTATCCATATCTTCGCGTCAGGAGCCCCCTCGCACCTTGATACGTTCGATCCCAAGCCCGGCATGGAGAAGTTCCGCGGGCAAAGTGTCTCTGGCGCGAGTGGTGTGATCTTTCCCTCGCCCTTTAAGTTCCAGAAGTGCGGCAAGAGTGGTCTGGAGATTAGTGAGCTCTTCCCAAACCTACAAAAGCTCGCCGACGACATGTGTGTGATTCGCACCATGAAGACCGATATTCCAGCGCACCCAGTGGCGGCTAAGATGATGCACACGGGCTCTGCACAGCTCGTCAAGCCGAGTTTGGGAAGCTGGGCGCTCTACGGCCTGGGCACCGAGAATCAGAACCTCCCCGGCTTTGTGACCCTAGGGGGTAGCCCTGAGTGGCGTCAATCGGCGTTCTTGCCCAGCCCTTACCAGGGAACCCGTGCGGACTTCGCACCCGGCAAGCCGGTTGATAAAGTACTGTTGAACCTTAAGAATGAGTTTAGTTCATCGGATGCCCAGCGCATGCAGCTTGATCTCGCAAGGCAGCTCAATGGCAACCACAGCGCCAAGTTCCAGCACGATGAGCAACTCGAGGCCCGCATTGACTCATTCGAGCTAGCGTTTCGGATGCAGACTGAGGCGATGGATGCCTTCGATATCAGCAAAGAGCCCGCCGCCATCCGTGCAAAATACGGCACCTCGGACTTTGCGGGCAAGCTGCTCTGTGCCCGGCGCTTAGTGGAGCGAGGCGTGCGCTTTGTCCAAGTGGATATTGGAGGCTGGGATCATCACCAGCAACTAGTGCAGAGCCTGACCAAGAAGACCAATGAGATGGATCAGCCCGTGGCGGCACTAATCGCGGATCTCAAAGAGCGCGGCCTGCTCGACTCAACACTGGTGATCTGGGGTGGGGAGTTTGGACGCACTCCCACCACGGCGGGCAGCATCAACGACCAGTCGGGTCGCGACCACCACGCACGCTGCTTCTCGGCGTTTATGGCGGGGGGCGGCGTGAAGGGGGGAATGCACTACGGCGAGACCGATGAGCTGGGAATGAATATCGCCGACAAGCCCGTGCATGTCCATGACTTCCACGCGACAATCTTGCGTGTACTGGGCTTTGACCACACCAAGCTGACCTATCGCTACAACGGGCGGGACTTCCGCCTGACCGACAACTATGGGAACATCGTCAATGAAATCCTGGCTTAAACTCGGCGGCCCTGCCGCAGCACTTGGCTTGGCTCTCACTGCAGTTGCGCAGAAGCCTGCCCCCGTCCCCACACAGATTACACCCGAGCAGACCCAGCTCTTTGAGAGCAAGATCCGCCCGATCTTAACAGGCAAGTGTGCCCCCTGCCATGTCGATGGGGTTGCGAAGGGGGGCCTCTCACTAGACTTTCGGGAGTCCTGGCAGCTCGGCGGGGGCAGTGGCCCCGCGATTGTTCCTGGGAGCCCTGAGAAGAGCCCTCTGCTCCAGCGGGTGAAGGCCACCGCGAACCAGATGCCGCCCGGAGGCCACCTCGCAGCCAGTGAGATCGCGGCGCTGGAGTCCTGGATTAAGATGGGCGCACCCGATCCCCGAAGCGCCACGTCGGTGAAGACCACCTCCAAGCTCACTGGAATGACCGATAAAGCGCGGGAACACTGGGCATTTCAGCCCGTCGAGAAACCCGCAATTCCTAAAGTGAAGAACGCGGCGTGGGTAAAAAACCCCATTGATAGCTTCGTGCTGGCAAAGCTAGAGGCAAGTGGCATGGCCCCCAATCCCGCTGCCAGCCGCGCCGCTCTGATCCGCCGTGCCTACTACGATCTTGTCGGCATGCCCCCCACTGTAGACGAAGTCCGGGCATTTTTGGCCGACAAATCCCCCACTGCCTGGGAAAAAATAGTGGACAAGCTTTTAGCATCGCCGCACTACGGCGAGCGATGGGGGCGGCACTGGCTCGATACTGTGCGCTACTCGGACACCACGGGGGCGGCTCAGGCCGGGCAGAATCGGCTGGCGGACTTCCGCTACGCCAATGCCTGGACCTACCGTGACTGGGTGATCGGGGCGATCAATAAAGACACGCCCTACAATGAGTTTCTGATGGCGCAGCTTGCGGCCGATCAGATCTCCACCACCAAAGACGACCCCGCGCAGCTTGCCGCGCTGGGCTTTCTGACGGTCGGAAAGCGCTTTCAGGATAAGAACGATCTGATTGACGAGCGCATTGACACTGTCACCAAAGCGACCATGGGTATTACCGTGGCCTGTGCGCGCTGTCACGACCACAAGTTCGACCCGATCCCCACCGCCGACTACTACTCGCTCTACGGCATCTTCAACTCCATTGAGGAGCCTGAGATCGGGCCAGAGATCCCGGGCAGCGGCGATCCCGAACAGCGCGGCGACTACGAGAAACAAGAGCTAGCGCTCCTGGATAAGGGCCGCGTCGCGTACTACGAGTATGTTGGGGAGAAGCTAGAGGCATTCCAGAAAAAGGCGGCGGGCTACCTGATGCTCACAACAGCCAACGCACGCTCCAAAGAGGGCAGTGAGCTGGCACAAAAATACGGCATTAATCCGTCGAATGTCCGTGAGCGCGACACTATTCGAATCTTGCAGCAAGCGGTTCGGCGCAGTAAAGATGCGGCGGCGATACTAGGGCCTTTCACTGCCCTCCAGCGCCTCCCCGCGGGGAGTTTCTCCACACAGTATGCCCAGACAATCGGACGGATGCTCGGAACCGCATCCGCCGTGGCCGCGCCGCAGGGACGCTTCGCGAAACAGCGTGCTATCCCACAGCGGGGAGCGAATCTGTCCGTGAAACCAGTCAACGCACTGGTAGCACAGGAGCTAACAAGCCTCAAGCCACGCTCCCTCGCCGACGTGGCGGAGGCGTATGGGCGCCTCTTTGCCAAAGTGGCCGTGCAGCGCGATGCCTACATTGAGGCACGCAAGAAAAACCAGGTACTCAGTGTGGACAGCGCCACCGCGCAGTTTATCGAGTTCCCGCTGGGGCTGCCACCCGCCTCGGAGTTTAACTCAACCAGTAGCCTGCGTAAGCTGGCCAGCCGCTTCAATGCCGATAATCGGGCGGCGGCGCGCTTCCCCTTCGACGAGCTCAATCGGCTTCAGCTCACGCATCCGGGAGCGCCCGGCCATGCGATGGTTGTTGCGGATGTGGAAAGCCCCAGTGATGCACGTATCCTGATCCGTGGCGAGAAACAGCGCCCGGGCGAGGTGGTTCCCCGCCGCGTCTTCGCACTCTGTACACCCGGTTCTGAGCCGCAGCCCGTAAAGGCCGGGTCCGGAAGGCTGGAGCTTGCACGAGCGATCGCGGCACCGTCGAACCCGCTGACGGCGCGCACTGTGGTCAACCGAGCGTGGATGCACCATTTCGGGCAGGGCTTTATCCGCACCGCCGATGATCTGGGTAATATGAGTGAGAAACCTAGCCACCCAGAGCTGCTGGACTGGCTGGCGGGGCGCTTTATGGAAACCGGCTGGAGCCTTAAGAAGCTTCACAAGTGGGTTCTGCTCTCCAATACCTACCAGCAGAGCACCGACACTCACCCGGCCTACGAGAAGAAAGACCCAGCCAATCGCCTTCTTTGGCACGCGAACCTGCGACGGCTAGACTTCGAGTCCATCCGCGACACGATGGTAGCCCTCACCGGTAAGCTCGACCCTGTACTGGGTGGCAAGCCCGTGAACATCACCGATGAGCCCTATGTCTACCGACGCTCAGTCTACGGCTACATTGACCGGCTCTTCCTCTCGGACTTGCTCACACAGTTCGATGTGAGCGATCCGACCATGGCCAACACGGGGCGCATCTCCACCATTGTCCCGCAGCAAGCGCTCTTCTTCATGAACAGCGCGATGGCGGTGGATGTGGCGCGGCAGGTGGTGCGGCGCGACGAAGTGGGGCAGGCACAAACAGACGAGGAGAAAATTAAGTCTATCTACCTGATCCTCTACCAGCGCTCGCCCAAGCCCGAGGAAATTCAGGCGGGGCTGGGCTTCCTGGGCAAGGTTGGGAGTGCCACTCAGGGTGCTGAAGGCAGTAACACGGCGTTGGCAACCGGTAAAGGCCGCCTGCAAAAGCGCCCCGTCGTGAAGCCCGCTCAGAAAAAAGGGATGGGAGTGGGTAAGTTCGCCCCCATCCGTAACAACACCGAGATGGTGGAGCGCAAGGCACTGGACAGCTGGGAGCTCTACACGCAGGCGCTACTCTGCTCCAACGAGTTTGTCTACGTGAGCTAGCACACCCTAAAAAGCCGGGGGCGTAAATCCCCCGGCAATCAGGCCTTTAGATAATCCCCTCACCTTCCCATAATAAGGTCATGCAACAAACAGCCCCGGTTCTGCGCGAGATCGAGGTTAATGTTACACGTCTTCTCGGAGGGGGTCTGACACTCATGGCTCAGACACCTTTTTTTGTTCATCAGCCTCTGCCCTCTGTCTCCGCAGAGGAGTTTGCCGACGCCCTCAATGATTTGGAGGGGCGCAATCGCTCCATTATCCTCGATGCCTCTCTGGGCGAGGATGCCCTCCTGGCAATGCATCGCAATGCTACCCGCATCATGCAGCTCGGTGTCCTACGGCGCGTTGTGCGGCATCTGGAGCGCAGTGTGGCACTCCTCTCTGAGGGGGAACGGGCACTTGTCGTGCGCTTTCTCGGCCCTTCCGCCGATAGCATCTTCCTTCTGGGAACACGCATTCTCGCGTATCTTCTCAATCAGGACTCGGAGGAGAAGCTCCCCCTAGAACACTTTACCTGGGAGCTTCTTATGGTGGACGGCGCACTTCAGGCAGCTCAGGAAGAAATCCACACCACCCGGCAGCTAGGCAGCAACGGACGTCGGTATGCGCGGGCGACTCTCTGGTCTTTCCAAGTGGCTCGGGATGCCTTACTGATTATCGGGAGTCGTTAATAAACCGGAACCCCAGCACCCCGTTCTGGGTAGACAGTAGAAGTGAGTAAAGAAACTCGACAAGGACTAATTCTCGAAGGACCGCTTGCACGGGGTGTCTTCTTAGTAGCGATGCCTTCCGTCGCCATGATGCTGGTGCAGACCTTCAATGGCTTTCTGGATCGTTTTTTCGTGAGCAAGCTCGGCCCCGAAGCGCTCGCCGCCGTGACAATCTGCACGTCCTGGATGTGGCTGCTTCTGGCCGCCGCAATGGCCGTCTCCACAGGAACCACGGCTCTGGTGGGGCGTTTTATTGGAGCGGGTAAGGTTGGTAGCTCGGAGCAGGCAGCCACTGCCCTGCAAGACGCCGCCTCCGCAACCCGCCAGTCTATTCTTCTGAGCCTGATGATTTCAATTGTGGTCGGAGTTTGTCTGGTGCTCGTGCGCCGCCCTCTTCTGATTTTACAAGGGCTGGATGCCCACGCGCTTCCTCTGGCTGAGCCGTACTTGCTGATTCTGGCGCTAGGGCAGCCGGTGCAGTTTCTAGTAATGATTCTGGGGGGGGTCTTTCGTGGGTTAGGCGACACCACCCGCCCGTTTCTTGTCACCCTCGGCTCCGTGGCCGTCCATGCGGTAGGCAATGCGATTCTCATTCCCCGTATCGGTATCGCGGGCGGTGCACTGGCGCTGATCGCCTCTCAGGTGCTGGCGCTGGCACTGACAGTGATCTTTCTGCGGCGTAGCCCGGTAGCGGCGGGGCTGAGCGGCCCCTGGAAACTGGACACGACTTGGGCCTGGCGCATCCTCAAGATTGGGCTTTTGGCGGCACTTCAGCAGCTTATCCGCGTGGGATCGATGCTCATCTTTCAGGGCATGCTCGCCCGCTCGTCGGCGGGCAGTGCAGCAGTCGCGGCCCTGGGAGTGGGCCTGCTCTTTGAGAGTATCGCCTTCATGCCCGGTTTTGGCTACTCCATCGCGGCTGCGGCGTTTGTGAGCCAGAACCTAGGGGCGGGCAATGTAAAGCGCGCCAATGCCGGAGCGTGGGCGGCAACCTGGCAGGCAATCGCGGTGATGAGCGTGATGGGGGTGATCTGCTATGTCTTTGCGGCCCCCTTTGCGCATATCTTCCTCCAACACGGCAGCGACGCGGCACAGAACGCTCGGGCAGATGAGACACTAAGGCTCGCAGTTGCGTATCTTAAGATCGCGGCGATCTCGGAGCCCTTTCTCGCGTTGGGGATGGGCCTGGTGGGTGCTCTTCAGGGCGCGGGGGAGACGATGAGCCCCACGGTTCTCACTACCGTGACAATGATCTTTATTCGCCTCCCGCTCGCGTGGTTTCTACTTAAAAACTACGGGCTTGATGGTGCCTGGTGGGCCATGAGCCTCTCCACTATTTTGCAAGGACTCTGCGTTATTGTTGTCTTCCGTCAGGGCCGCTGGCAAAAAATACATGTCTAGTGCGAGCTACTTCGAGGCGGGCATAATCGGCTTGCCTGCCGCTCCCTGAATCCCCGCCCCGCTGTAGGCGTTGGCTTGCTTGCCTTGCTTCTCTACCCGTGCACGGGCGAGCTCTGCCTCTTTCGACTGCGGGAAACTCACCCAGTTCGGGTCACCATCAGAGACGTAGCATCCACCACCGGGCGCAGTTAGTTTCTCCACCCAGAAACGAGTGCCGTTGAGGCCATCAATGGAGTTGATACGCTCCAAGCGCAAGGGATTGTATTTCAGAGAGGCAGGCGAGGGAATAGGGCGCCAAGCGGCATCGAAAGCGGCTTTGTAGGCATAGCTGTGCCCACTGTCTGTCCCTTTAAGAAGGAGCGGCCAGAGGGCTTTATTTTTGGGATACTTGCCCATCGGGAGTGCAATGGCCTCCAGCTTGGCCTCCGGGTTGAGATCGGTGACAAGCTTATCCGCCCCCGCAACCTCTTGCTGGAGCTGCGCGGCGGTGTAGCCCGCAAAGCTCTTGTGGACAATGGAGTGATTGGCGATCTCGCAGCCACTCTTCACGAGATAGGCGATCTTGTCCTTGCCCATCCCCGTCTGTCCAAACGACTCGTTGGTGACTTTTGACTTGGGCAGAACAAAAAATGTCGCTTTGAGCTTCCAGCTCGGGTGCGCCTTGACAAAGCGCTCCAGAATACCCAGTGCGCAGTTCGGGGCCACTTGCGGTCCCTCTGCTGTCTGAATCAGGTCGAACTGTGTCCGCCGCGCATCGTCGAAAGTAAGCGCCACCGGGCTCTTGCCCGCCGGGACATTCAGCTGGTTGTTGATAATATCCGAGACATTGACAAGATAAAAACCCTTGTCGTAGAGAAGCTGGAGATCTTTCTCAAAAGAGGCGACCGTGCGGTCCAGCGGAGTGTTCTTTCCGCTCTTGCCGATCTCGTGGTACATGATCACGGGGATCTTGCCCAGCTCATCGGGGGCGTTCTTGGTAAGATCGAGCTTGGGAGGCTTCGGCACGAGTACAGGCTCCGGCGTGGCGGCAGGAACAACTTTTCTGAACTTCGAGCAGCCTGTTAGCGCAATCAGAGGGAGACAAAAGATAAGGGGGAGGATTCTCACGAAATCATTATATCGCCCAATTTCGATGTAATATAGGGGCTGTCTCCACTGATTTCTTAGTACGACTCGCAAGGGTTGTTCTAAGAAGAAACGAAGGAGAGATACTATGCAAGCCCCACGTGGCATGTTGTTTTTACAGCTCAGCGGTGCCGCTCTGGTACTGGTCGCAACCACACTCTATCAGAACCGCACCCCCCTCATTCCCCAGGATACCACAGCCCTCACACGCCGAACCACTTACGAGCGCTACGAGAGTGTTCTGAACCTCCTTGAAACCAATCGCCCGGCAGCAGCGGCGGCGCTACTGACATCGTTCCCAGAGGATACGCTGGGGATCAACAATGCCCTCCTCAAGGATCAATATGCTGACTACTCGCCTGCAATGCTCTTTTTACACATTGGTAAATTGCTCTCCCGGCATGCCGATGATGCAGCACGTAGCGGCTCCGAGCATCAGGCACAGCTCCTGGTAGGTACCTGCAAGCTGCTCCGGCAACGGCTAGAGCGCGGTGGGAGAAGCGACGAGAGCATCCCGGAGCTGGAGCAGCGTCTTCAGGTGTCACGGCTGCTCCGGCAGCTGACCCAGCGTACGGAAGCGACCATTACGCTCTATCACAGCTCATAGAAGCGTCTGGCGTTGTCGTAGAAGAGCTTACGCTGCTCGGCCTCCGGGCGGGTAGCCACCAGGGCCTTGAGGGTGGTAATCCAGTCCTTGAGGCTTGCACGTAGCGTACAGACCGGCCAGTCACTAGCAAAGATCACCCGCTCCGGCCCAAAGGTATCGAGGGTTTGGTTGATACACGGCGCAAGCTGCTCTGCAAACGGGACACCGGGCATCGTCCCAGCGATAATTCCACTGATCTTGACAACGGTGTTGGAGCAGGCAGCAACCTGCTCCAGCCCCTGCTTCCAGGCCTCCTGCTGCGCCGCCGTGCCGGTCACGGGCGCGTTGCCGCAGTGATCCAGCACGAAACGTGTCTCCGGGCATTTTTTGGCTAGCGCCGCGCCATCGGCCAGCTCGCCGGAGCGTAGGCACAGATCAAAACGCAGCTTGCGTTTACCCAATTCTCGCACACCCGCCACAAACTCCGGACTCAGACAGTAGCCCTGTGGCAGCCCCCCATGGAGCACCTGGCGCACGCCCTTCAGGTACGGGCTCGCGATCTTATCCAGATACGCTTTGAAGTCTGCCGAAGCCGGATCGCCCCCGACCACCGCGCCCACCATCGGGTTCTTGGGATCGTCGCAGAGCCCAAAAACATACTTCGCCTCCGCCTCACGCTGGTCCAGCCGTACGTCCACTTCCATGTAGATCGTCGCCGCGATCCCAAGCCCCGCTGCCACTTGGGCATAGTCGTCGGGGGTGTGGCTCTTGCTCAAAGGCTCCGTCGCACTGGCAAGCCAGGGCAGGTCAAAGCGCGTCCGATCCCAGAGATGCTGGTGTGTATCAATGATTCGCATAGCAGAATTATAGCAACAAGAGAGCTCTAATGGGGAAGCCGCCCAATGGAATTAGGCGTCTGCAGTGGCTTCGTTCCTCAGCCGCTAAGCCCGTGCCGGGCTGCCGAATTTATCCCCAGCCTGGAACAGGCTTTGCGGCGGAACGCCACTGCAGACGCCGGTTTTCAACCGGCGGTCACGTGGCGAAGAAATAGTAGTGTGTTCTTGTAAGATTTGGGGGTTCTCAACCGTTCTACAGGTAGATGAAAACTTCGGAACAGTCACGACGGAACTTAATCGCACTGACAGTACATATTGTCTGGACGACCTGGAAGCGCCAGCCTTATCTCGTGGGGGAGCGGGAACGTCGGGCGTATCACTGTCTCTCAGCGGAGGCGGAGAAGCTGCGAGTACCTATTCTGGCACTCAACGGCATGCCCGATCATGTTCACCTCATTGTTTTGCTACCTTCGTCGGTTAGTCTGGCAAAACTCATGCACCAGCTTAAAGGGGCCAGCTCTCACTTGCTCAACACAGAGTTCCCATACGAAGAACACTTCCGCTGGGCCAACGGCTACGCGGCGTTTTCCCTGAGTCACAACCACCGAACAAATGCCATTACCTACGTCAAGAACCAGAAACAACACCACACGGACGGTTCACTAAAAACGCCCTGGGAACGTACCCCTGAAGAGACCGCCGGTTGAAAACCGGCGTCTGCAGTGGCGCAAGCGCCGCGAAGCCCGTGCCAGGCTACCGAATTTATCCCCAGCCTGGAACAGGCTTTGCGGCGGAACGCCACTGCAGACGCCCAATTTTATTGGGCGGCTATGTTTGGCACGTCAGCAAGACGTATGTGAAATGGCGTCAGAATAAACGTCTCGAACCGCTGAGCAAAGTCATCAAAGGCGGCTGCAAAAATCTCCGCTTCATCTCCGTCTTTCGGTTTCGGAGGCGAAGTTTCTCCGTAGAGACGAGATTCCACCAAAAATCTCCTCTATAACTCTCTCGGTAACACCCCATTCGTTTACGGCCAGGTTGCCATACTTCCCCAAATTGTGTCCAGGCTTCGCCTTCACCAATGCCAATTTCAATAGTGAAGTAGGCATCTCGCTCACTATGAAACTGGAAGAGCACATAAAGGTTCTTGCGTGGTACCTCGTCAGACAGACGCCCAAAACACGACAGATCGGTGCCAAAGGATTTTTTGCAGTCCACCTCGGCAAACTCAGGATACCGGCTCAGAAAACTCTTACGGAAAAACAGGCGAAAACGACGATTCACTCCCATACCCCAAAGACTACCCTACACCTCCCCAGCCCGGAACGGGCTTTGCGGCGGAACGCCATTGCAGACGCCGGTTTTCAACCGGCGGCGACAAACGCAGGAAAATCTCCCCGCGCCGTCGAAGCAAGTGCCATGAACGAAAAACTTTCGGAAAATGATCTTCCTTTGGAGCAGCGTGGCCTCCTGACACGCCGCACTCTCTTACTTAAGGCAGGGGCAACTGCCGCTGCTGCGGTGATTACCGATCTGCTCACTTCCGGTGATGCCGAGGCTACGCAGAACGCGCCCAAGCTGATTCTGGGCGCGGGTTCGCTACGCTACGAGTGCATACATGACTGGCTCGTGCCGCCCGCCACGCACAAGTGGGGCGATACTCAAGGCGTCGCGCAAGACGAAAAAGGCAATATCTATATCTCGCACACGGTTGGTGGGGATAGCAAGAGCAACGACGCGATCTATGTGTTTAGCAGTGGTGGCAAGTTTTTGCGCTCGTTTGGCGCACAGTTCAAGGGCGGCGGCCACGGACTCGATATTCGCAAGGAGAGCGGGGTCGAGTATCTCTACCACTGCGACACGGGCCATAGAACCGTGGTGAAGACCACACTGGAGGGCGCGGTGCTCTGGACCAAGGGCCTCAACGACCTTATCGCCGACACAGGCCGGGTGTATAAAAGCAACTCGCCGTTTATTCCGACCAATGTGGCGCTGGCTCCCAGTGGCGATTTCTATATCACCGATGGCTACGGTTCCGACTACATCACGCAATATAACATTAAGGGCGAGTTTATCCGTGTCTTTGGCGGCAAGGGCAAGGAGCCGGGCAAGGTTCTCCAGGCACACGGGATCTGGGTGGACACGCGCGGACGCGAGCCGCAGGTTGTGGTAGCGGACCGCGCC
The DNA here is from genome assembly GCF_043760365.1 of Armatimonas sp. Classification (GTDB taxonomy): domain Bacteria; phylum Armatimonadota; class Armatimonadia; order Armatimonadales; family Armatimonadaceae; genus Armatimonas. The sequence continues at coordinate 5,052 of NZ_JAYUPA010000310.1, read as the reverse complement.
AACAGCCGACTTCAGTACTTCACCATGGACGGCAAGCACATCAAGTTCGACACCGACGGCATGCGCCAGCCGTGTCACTTCCACACGCAGGGCGATCTTCTGCTCGTCCCCGATCTGCGGAGCATTGTGACTGTGCTCGATAAGAACAATAAAGTGGCAGCGGCGCTGGGCGATGGGACGACGGTTACCAATCTGCCGGGCCGTGGCCGTCCGCGCAGTGAGTTCGTGGCGGGCAAGTTTGTGCACCCGCACTCTGCCAAGTTCCTGCACAACGGCGATATTCTGGTGGTGGAGTGGCTGCCGATTGGCCGCGTGACGCTCCTTAAGAAACTCAGCTAGGCGACGGGGGGGGGGCAGCCAGGAACTCTCTTTCCTCCAGCTCCCCCGACTGCTCCAGCGGCTTGCTGTCGAGGCTACGGCGCACTCGCCAGGCGCGCTGGGGAAACTCTACACCTTTGACCCGGAGCGCGTCGTGGGCTTCAAACTGCGGGTGGCGGACGTAGAACCCGCCGGGGGGAAGCAGATACTCGCCCGCATCGTACGCATCTGTCTCGCTCTGGTTGATAATTACTTGTGTCTTGTCTGAGTAGTACGCCTCTTCGACAAGAAAGTCAGGCGTCAGAAACTTGTGGGCGGTCAGAAACGCGGGAAAAGTGAGGGCGTGAAGGGGGCAGAGGATCGCACAAACTGCTTCGTAAAAACTCTCAGTGAACTCATAGGGGTTATCAAATAATGGTACTGCAAGGCGTAGAAGAGCCTGAAGGAAGCTATTTGGCTCTTTCGTCGAGACGCGATAGGGAAAGAGAACCGAGTCCCGCCAGACAACGGAGTGGAGTGGAACGGAGCTCCCCCAAAAAACACTAAAATCACCCGGTGTCTCTAGACCGAGGCAGAAGTCTACAGCAAATGCCGCCCAGTCCCCCCATCCATAGGAGATGCCAACAACACAAAATTTCTTGCGGGTGGCTTCGATTAAACCTAATCGGTGCTCCATTCGATCCCAGCGACAGAGACGATCATTCTCATCACTCCAGTAAATATTGTCATCGGCGAGGTAGTAGAGGCAGTGAGCAAGGAACGCGATACTCACCACGTTAGGCGGATTTTCTAAGGAGAAAACTTCTAGTGTACTTCGATCACTCCGAACCGCAGTGAGATCTTCCACCCAGGCAAAAGGCTGTGGGATAGGTAGATCGGAAGTAACAAACGCTTTTCCAATCAGCGGTTCGAGTGCAGGTTGCTCTCTGAGTTTTTTACGTAAAGTAATATGGTTGCGCTCACCGATAAGCTTCTCGCGATAGGCTCGGGCAATGGAAATATGATCGCCTCCGGGCTGGAGAAGGATTCGTATATCCAGCCGTCGCCGTTCTGGATCACACTCATAGACCAAATCTGCTGAAAAAGCATCGAGTCGCTTGGTTACCTCCGCGAATCCGTAAAGTGAGTCTGTCAGGAGGGCGAGTGCAGAGTTTGGTTGCACGACTCCCATAAATGGCATTGTCAGTCCACACCGGGGCTCCCATATAGGCAAGCTCCAGAGCTCCGATTCCAGGTACTTGAAAGGATAGTCTTCTAGTCTTAGGAGCTTCCCTTCCCCATGAGGAAGCACAAGCGCACTCCCCATCCCCGCTAGACACAGCCTTGGCAGGAGCCCGATTTTTTCAAGCGTATGCGTCTTACTGTCTCTACTTGCCTCTACCGTAAGCTGGATTTCTTTAGAGCCGCAGATCAGATAAATATCCACGGGGACGCCACCGGGTGCATCGAGGCCCAGCAGAATGCGCTTGCCCGTCGCGCCCATCTTCTCGGCGATGCTGAGGAGCTTGCAGTCGCCAAAATCTGTCCGGGTAAGCGCCCCCGTCTCACGCTCTTTCAGCTCGATCCAGCCCAATGAAAGCTCCGTTGCCCAGACGGTCTTGGTCACGGTCTCCGTCAGCGAGTACGTCAGGCTGGTGCGATCTAAAACAAACTCATAGTCGCCAAATGCGATCCGAAAGAGGGTATTCACATAAGGAGTTTACCGCCTATGTCCCGCCGATCAGAACGGCGCGACTGGAGAGCCTGCGGCTGCAAAGGCCGTTCCGGCCATAACGAATTCCCATGGGCGGGACGCCCTTCGTAGCGCGGAGCGCTCTCCAGCCACCCCGCTCTAACCGGGGTGGGTTAAAAACGCCCCCAGACGGAACGCCAGCGCGAAGATGGTCAGCACCGGATTAAAGCCGCCGTTGGTCACGTGGACGCTCCCATCCCCGACGAAGACATTCTCAAAGCCATGGACACGCCCGTTGCGATCCACCACGCCTGCGCTCGGGTCGTCGCTCATTCGGCAGGTGCCCGCCTGGTGCTGGCCACCGGAGAGAGAGAGCGTGGTCGGAGGGCCGCCCCATATTTGTTTTGCACCCGACGCTTCAAGCCACTCAACCGCTTTCTTCTGAAGAAACTGCCCCGTGCGAATCGTCTCCGGGTGCGTCGTGCCGGAGAGCCGCGCCACGGGCAGGCCCCAGCGATCTTTGACATTTGGATCCAGCGTGACGCGCGCATCAGGCGAGGGAATATCCTGCACCGGGCCTTTGATGTCCGAGAGATGGCGGTAGTTTTGGCGTAGCCAGTTTTTCGCCTCTTTCCCCCAGGTCGGCACACCGGGTGCCCGGTAGCGCTTCCAGGCGATGATCGGGAGCAGGACAAACTCATCGGCGAGCATACCGCCTCCGACAATGCCTTCGTTACCGTGGCTCCACTCGGTCGTGGCTGTACTCACACCCGGCCCGAGGCCATCCCAGATTTCATTCGGGAAGAGCGCCGTGGCCCCGACATAGACATGGCCTTGCAAGTGCCGCCCCACCTGATCGTTCTGGTTACCGATCCCCGAGAGCTGTAAAAGCCGCGCAGACTCAATCGCGCCTGCCGCCACGATGATCTGCTCGGCGGTCGTGGTTTTGGCTTCGTCGCCTATAAAATAGGTTATCCCGCTGGCGCGCTTGCCATCGTGGTTGATCTGGGCGACCATTGCACCCGTCTGAAGAAATAAGCGCCCGGTGAGTTTTCCTCGGGCGATCAGCGTGTTCTGCGAGCCGTTCTTCGCGTCCACCGGGCAAGCAAACCCGACGCAGTGCTGGCAGCGGGTGCAGGCAGGCCGCCCGTTGTACTCGGTCGAGTTGATCGCCAGCGGCACGGGCAGTGTCCGCCAGCCCAGCGCCGCCGCGCCTTTTCGATAGGTCATGCCCTGCTTTGTTACCGCCATCGGGGGCATCGGGTAGTCTTTTCGGTACTCCGGCAGGTGCCACATCGCACTCGCCTGACCGCACACCCCGATCTCTTGCTCCGCTTGCTCATAGAACGGGGCCAGCTCTTGGTATTCTATCGGCCAGTCCGCCAGCGAGGAGCCGTCGGGGACGCCGTAGGTGGAGGCCATCTTGAAGTCCAGCGGATGGAAGCGCCACGCCTGCGCCCCATAGACCCGCGTCCCGCCCCCGACAATCGCCGCATTAGCGTGGTAGCCTCCGTCCCAGGGCTCAACCATCTTCGCATCCCCTTCGCGAAGCCGGAGGGGGTCGGCAGCGAGGGACGAGCGCGCCGGGGGGAGGTAAACCCGTGGATGGTCTGCGTCCGGCCCGGCGTTGTGGCCGTAGTGCGAGAGTCGCTGGTTTCGGAGATGATCCCGCCCGACTTCCTCAAAGCTCGGCTCGCCGCCGCGCTCTAAGAGCAGCACTCGTCGCCCTGCTTCTGCCAGCAGCCCCGCTACCACTCCACCGCCCGCGCCAGAGCCAATCACGATCACGTCGCAGTCGAATTTCATGAGCTTAGGTTCGCGTTCAGGGTATAATTTTCCTATGCCTTATACAGCGGAGATCAGCCGGGCCAAGCCGACGGCGTTTTGTTTTTTGATTGATCAGTCTGGCTCCATGGACGATCCGTATGGGATGGACTCGGGCAAGCGCAAGTGCGATGCGGTGGCCGATGCCGTCAACCGTCTCATCGCCACCCTAGTGCTACGCTGCGCCAAGGGCGAGGATGTGCGCGACTACTTCCAGATCGCCGTGATTGGCTACGGCGGTGCGGTGCGCACGGGCTTTGGCGGACAGCTTGCCGGGCGGCAGTTTGTGCCCATCTCCGAGGTCGCCGACAACCCCTTGCGCGTGGAGACGCGTGCTCGTAAAGAAGACGATGGAACGGGGGGGCTGATCGAGCGCCAGGTGCGCTTCCCGGTCTGGTTTGAGCCCATGGCCAATGGCAACACCCCCATGGTCGCCGCCGTGGAAGAAGCCCACCAGATCGTCAAAGCCTGGACGGAGCTCTACCCGCTCTCCTATCCGCCCAGCATTATCAATATCTCCGATGGCGAGCCCACCGACGGCTCGCCCCGCCCCGCCGCCGATAAGCTCAAGAGCCTGGGCACCAACGATGGCAAGGCGCTTCTCTTTAATATTCATCTCTCCGGGGTAGCCAAGCGGCCCGTTGAGTTCCCCGACACGCAGCTTGGGCTACCCGATGAGTACGCACAGATGCTCTTCGAGATCAGCAGTGTGCTCCCTCCCAAGCTCCGCGACGAGGCACGGCGGGAGGGGTTCACCACCACGGAGAGCTCGCGTGGCTTCGCTTTCAACGCCGACCTGCGCTCGTTGGTGCAGTTCTTAGATATCGGGACACGCACGGCGGATCTGCGCTAGCCATGAAACGGATCCGTGCACTCACCGCCCCCAAAGACGGCAACACCGAGGAGCAGTACGAGGATGCCTGGGCGCTCTCTGACGAGCGGCCTCTCCTCGCGGTAGCGGATGGCGCATCGGCGGCGGTCTATGCCCGGGAGTGGGCGGAGCTGCTGGTGGCAGAGTTCGCCCACGGTGCGCCCTTCCCCAGTGACGACGAGGTATTCTGGGAGCGGGTCAGTGTGCTGGGAGCGCAGTGGCAAAAAAGTGTCAGCACGGGTGCAACGACTTGGTACGCACAGGAGAAGCTTCCCCAGGGCTCACAAGCGTCCTTGCTCGTGCTAGATTTTGAGCCGCAGAGTCGCCAGCTCACGGCGCGGGCGATTGGCGATGTGTGCCTTTTTTT